>NZ_JBKKAP010000118.1:0-59417 GCF_046714615.1 Paeniglutamicibacter sp. | reverse complement strand
GGTAGTTCTTGGAATTGAAGACCGGGTTTCCGCCCAGGGCCATGGTGTTTCTCCTCGGTAGGGTTGTTAGTAAATAGCCTACGTTGGTAGAACGCTCGATGCAGACCAATAAATCCCCAAATCACTACCTATTTGTCACTTAGCGTGTGGTTCGTGGTTTTCTGCTCCGGAAGTTGGGAATAGTCCCGGGCATCTGACTGCCTTGACATCCGGAATCTAACGCGAATCCCAGGGGAGCACAAAGGCTCCCGCTCCCCCACATAAACGGGACAGCAGGAGCCTCATGTTGTGTACCCCCAGTGGGACTCGAACCCACAAGCCTTTCGGCAGCTGATTTTAAGTCAGCCGTGTATGCCAATTCCACCATGGGGGCCTACTGCACCAAGCGTACAAGATCGTTCCCTCGGTTGAGAAACGACCGGCTGCCCGCTCATGCATGAAAAAGGGCGGCGACATCGACGTTCTCGGTTCCCGGGCCGTGGGCCTATCACTTTGGGGCCCGGGATCCGTGACGCGTTGCCACCGCCCTCACTCGATGATTGCTAGGCGCGTGGCTTCGGCGTTGCTGCTTCGACGAAGGTGGCGCGCGGGGTTTCGAGGTTGTTCAGCTGCAGGGTGTCGCGGGTGAACAACAGTGCCACCATCCAGTCGCCCAGGACGCGGAACTTGCGCTCGAAGGTCGGCATGGCCATGCCGTGGTAGCCACGGTGTGCCATCCAGGCGGGCCAGCCCTTGAGCTTGAGGCCCATGACCTTGGCGACGCCCTTGTTGGCACCGAACCCGGCAACCGCGCCGAGGTTCTTGTGCTTGTAGTTCTTGACCTGGCCCACGCCGTAGCGGGTGGAGTACAGGTTGTGTGCCAGCAACTTGGCCTGGCGCACGGCGTGCTGTGCGTTGGGCACGCAGGTGCCGTCGGGCAGGCCGCCGGTCACGTCGGGCACGGCCGAGACGTCGCCAGCGGCCCAGGCGCCTTCGATGGCGATGCCGTCTTCGCCGGTGATGCGCAGGTCGGTGCCGGTCATGACACGGCCGCGGGCCTCGATCGGGAAGTCGGTGGAGCGCACCATCGGGTTGGCCATGACGCCGGCGGTCCAGATCAGCGTGTCGGTCTCGAAGGTCTCGGCGTCGGACTTGTCCGGCATGTTGATCAGTGCCATGACACCTTCCTCGGCGTTGGCCAGCGAGGTGTTCAGCAGGACCTCGATGCCGCGGCTGCGCAGGTGGTCGACAACCCACAGCGCCTGGTCCTCGGTGACCTCGGGCATGATGCGGCCCATGGCCTCGACCAGCACGAAGCGCAGCTCGTCCTTGCCGATGCGTCCGTTCAGGGAAGCGGCGTGGCGGGCCATGTCCTCGATCTCAGCGATGGTCTCGATGCCGGCGAAGCCGCCACCGACCACGACGAACGTCAGGGCACGCTTGCGCTCGGTGGCGTCGGTCATCAGCGAGGCCGACTCGATGCGCTCGAGGATCTTGTTGCGCAGGGCAACGGCTTCCTCGATGGACTTCAGGCCGATGCCAGTATCGGCAAGGCCCGGGATCGGGAAGGTGCGGGTGACGGCACCGGCGGCCATGACGACGTCGCGGTACTCGAGCTCAAAGGGTTCGCCGACAACCGGCACGATGACGGCCTTGTTGTTCTTGTGGTCGATGGCCGAGACGCGGCCGGTGATCAATTCGGCGTGCTTGAGGTGCTGGCGGTGCGAGACCACGGCGTGGCGCGGTTCGATCTGGCCGCCCGCAACCTCGGGGAGGAAGGGCTGGTAGGTCATGTAGGGAAGCGGGTCGACAACCGTGACGATGCCGCCGTGGTCCTTGACCTTCTTCTGCAGCTTCATTGCGACGTAAAGTCCAACGTAGCCACCGCCGACGACCAGGATGCGCGGGCGATCGGAAAATTGTTGAGTGATAGGCATGTAGCCCATCCTATCCCGAAAAACGCCGTTTGTGAAAGTCTTCACTAGCTCCATTCGGGGTGGCAACCGCCACTTGTTCCGGACGTTTCTAGGAGTCCTCGCCTGACTCCGGAAGCTCGTCAAAAATGTCCTTGGCCCCCGAGTGGTCGCTGAGTTTCAGTGCCGCAACGGGTGCGCTTTTTGCCGATTCGGCCAAGGCGGCCCGGCGCCGGATTCGGGTGAAGTGCAGGGTCCCGGCCAGGGCCGTGAGCCCCAGCAGTCCCCCGAAGCCCAGCACCAGCAGGGGCGGCAGGAAGCCGGCCTCGTCGCCCGGGGCCAGCGGGGCGGGTGCGGCAATGGGCTTGATGCTGGATTTCTCCGTGGAAATGCCCGGATCCACGGTTGGCCCGACATTGACCTGCGCGCCGCGGCGGTGCACCCGGATCCATTCGGTGATGGTGTTCATGGGATTGGCCTTGACCTCGGGGACAGGTGCGGTGAGCGCCGCGTAGGCGTCAAGGATGCCATGGCCGTAGAGGTTGTCGACGCCCGGAGCCCCCGCATCGCGCGCGGTGGACAGGATCCGGTTGATGACCTGCGGGGCCTTCATCTCCGGATACTTGGAGCGGATCATTGCCGCGACCCCGGCAACCAACGGGGCAGCTCCGGAGGTGCCCGACCAATCGGCGTAGCGGCCTCCCGGCAGCCCTCCCACCAACGGGTCGGCGGGCGCCGCCACGCCGATGCTGATGCCCTCGGTGGAGGAATCGACGCTGGCCTTGCCTTTGCGGTCGATGCCCGCCACGGTGAGCACGCCGGGAATGGTCGCGGGCGCCCCGACCTGTTTCATGCCGCCGGCACGGTTGCCCGCCGCCGCGACGATGACCACGTCCTTGTCCTCCGCGTACTTGAACGCGGTGTCCCAGCTGACCGGCCAGTCCGGCTGGGTGGACCCCAGGGAGATGTTGATGACAGAGGCGCCGTTGTCGACCGCCCACTTCACTGCCGCGGGCACCTGTTCCTCAACGGAGATGCCGGCGGGGTTCTCGGTGCCCATCCACAACGACACCGAGAGCACCTCGGCCTCCGGAGCCACGCCCAGCATCCCGTCGGGCCCGGGGCCAGGCTTCGGGATTTCGATCGCTGCCGGCACCGGAGGCGGATCCTCCTTGGCCTCCTGCGCGGACGTCAAGGCCTTGTCGTAGGCGATCCTCTGCGCTTCCGCATCGGCCTTGGCCGCGGCGATCGCGGCCCTGTTGTTCCCGCGGCCGGCCAGCAGGGTTGCCACGAGGGTCCCGTGTTCCGGCAGCGTGCCCAGCGGCTTCGAGCCGTCCGGATTCCCGGCGCCGGAGACGTCCCTGCCACCTACCACCACGCCGCGCAGGTCAGGATGGGCGGTGTCGATGCCGGTGTCAATGACGGCGACCTTGACCCCCGCCCCCTTGGAGACTGCCCAGGCCTTGGAGATGCCCGAGGCATTCAGCCACCATTCACCGTCGCGGGCCGCGTCGGCGTGCACGGCCGGAGCCGTGGCGAGCGCGGCCGAAAGGCAGAGCGCCAGGGTCAGGACCGTGGCGGCGACGCGGCGCAGTCTGTGGCTCAAGTGTTCTCCTAGCGTGGTGCGTGGACGGGGGGCTCTGGCGGTGTTTCTCAGTTACTTGTGCCAAGTCCCAAGGCAATTCCGTCCAGAATATCGTGCTCAGAGGCCGTGGCGGTGGTGATCCGCCCCGAGCTCGCCTGCCCCACCCGTTCCAGGATGCATCCGTAGATCAGGGCACCGGCGGCAATCACGTCCACTCGACCGGGGTGCATGAACCCTAGTGAAGCGCGGGTTTCACGTCCCGACTCGAGCATGAACGCGACGGCGGATTCGAGCTTGTCGATACCGACCTCGGCACCGTGGATGAGGGACGAGTCATACTTGTCCAGGCCCAGCGCGGCGGCGGTGAGCGTGGTGATGGTTCCGGCCACGCCCACGATCCGGTCCACCTGGGAGAAGTCGACGTCCTGCTGGACCTCGTCGAGCACCGCGTTGACTTGGGCGCGGGCCGCGGCAATCGATTCGGCCGTGGGCTTTTCCAGGCGCCAGAAGCGCTCGGTCAGCCTGACGCAGCCCATGTCCATGCTGCGCGATGCGACCGGGCCGTGCCCGTTGCCCAGGACGAACTCGGTGGATCCCCCGCCCAGGTCGATGACCAGGATGTGGGTTCCGGGGGCTGCCGGCGCCACGGAGGCTGCCCCGGCATAGGACAGCGCTGCCTCGACCTCGCCGGGCACGACCTCAGGGTCGATGCCCAGTCGCCCGCGCACCCCGGCGACGAACTCGTCGCGGTTCCTCGCGTCGCGCGTGGCGGAGGTGGCCACGAAGCGGATCGATGTGGCGCCGTGTTCGCGGATCATGAGCGCGTATTCGTCAATGGCGGCAAAGGTGCGTTCCAGTGCCTCGGGCGCAAATTCGCCGGTGGCATCCACGTCCTGGCCCAGGCGCACCACGCGCATCTGGCGCAGCACGTCGGTGAGCGCCGGGCCGGCGGGAGTCTCGTGCGTGTCGGCAATGAGCAGGCGGATGGAGTTGGTTCCGCAGTCGATGGCGGCGACGCGTGTCATGCTCCGGGTGCTTCGTTCGTGCCGGCTGCATCATCATTGGCGGCGGCCTCGCGGGCGGCACGGGCGGCGGCCCGCTCGGCCTTCTTGATGGCCGGGTCCATGGCCTGGGTCTTCACGTGGCGCGAGCGGTCCTGGCTCGGGGCCGGCGCCTGCGTGTCCCAGGCGCCGGCGCAGCGGCAGGTGTCCTTGGTCCACCACTCGGAGATGGCTTCAAGGGCCCTGTCCCCCAACGGGTTCACTCCCGGGCCGGCGGCCAGGGAGTGGCCGACCAGCACGTGCAGGCACTTGACACGGGTGGGCATGCCCCCGGCGGAGACGCCGGCGATTTCCGGGACGGCCCCGGTGCCGGAGCGCTCGCCAATGGCCTCGCGCACGGCCAGGTACGCCTCGTGCGCCTGGGCGTAGGCGGCGGTCAACGCAGGATCCTGCTCCAGTTCTGTGTTCATCTCGTTCATCACGCCGCCGGCCTCGAGACGCGACACCGCGGCGGTGATCACCGGGTGGGTCAGGTAGTACGTGGTCGGGAACGGGATCCCGGAGGAGAGCCGGGGCGCGGTGGTGGCCACCAGCGGGTTTCCGCAGACGCACCGGGCGCCGATTTCCACGACATCGCGCACCGGGCGGTTCAGTTGGCGGGAAAGCGTCTCCAGGTCTCCGGCGCTGGGCACGCGGGCTGCAGCATCAAGGGCTTCGTGGTTTTGGTTCGCGGCGTCCACGGTTGGGAGCATCTCCTCGCGTCGGTGTGTCAGGTCAGGGGGGTGTGGGCAGGCTCAGTCGGTGGCGGCGCGCTGCACCGAGTCAAAGAGTGCATCGACCCAGGGCAGGTCCGTGCGGACTTCCTCGGGGCTTTGGTTGGCTTCGCCTGGAACATCTTCTTCCGGCCGGGAGCCGACGACCATGTAGTTCCGTTCGCCGGGCATGACCAAGTTTATCCGGTCGCGGGCCTGCTGCTTGATGTACAGCGGATCGTCCCAGCGTGCGATCTGGTCCTTGAGCGCTTCCTGTTCGGCCTGCTTGGCGGCAATCGAGGTGCGCAGCTCGGCGATTTCGTCGCGCTGGCGCGCATAGGTGCCGATGCTGGGGATCAACAGGACGGCGAAGACCGAGAGCGCGATGCTCAGTGCCAGCAGGCGGCCGGAAAAACTGCGTGCAGGAATGGGTATCTTGGGCCCGTCATGGCCCTTGCGCTCGGTCTTTTGGGCTGACTTCCCATCCTTGCGCACGGCGCCGGAAAGCAGGTTGCGGTCATCGATGCGCCGCTGCGAAGCGGTGGCCTTGGGCCTTGGCGTGCCGCCGCCCTTGGCGCCTGCCTTGGGCTTGGAAGCGGCCTTGGGACCGGTCTGCTTGGACGGAATCTTGCCGGGGGAAGCCTTGGCCGCAGCGGTTTTGGCCTCGGCGGGCTTTGGGGCACCGGGGATTGTCTTGCCGGAGGCGTTCACCGCGCCCAGCGGTATGACCTTGGCGCGGTGCGCATCGGCGCCCGGGCGCGCGGGTCCACGCGGGGCCGTGGTCCGGGGCACCGCCGGAGCGGATGCGGGCGGCGTCTCGCGGTAGGGCCGCGGTCGCTTGGGTGCGGCATCCGTCGCCGGCACCTGGGAACCTGCCCCCTGGCGGGGATCCGTTTCGGCCGCACGCGCGGGGTCATTGGCCGAGGCCCCGGAGCGTGGCATGGGGGGACGTCGCGCGGCCATCTGACTCCTTGCCCGGTAATGCCGGGCCCTTTTCACATGGCCCCGGATGGATCGTGGTAGCGAGCTTTCGGGGGTTAACACAAAAACTCGTGGGGGAACCAAGAATAGTTCCCCCACGAGCCTACGTGTAATTACGCCTTACTATGCACCGAAACGCGGGAAAGCACCGGCACCGGCGTAAACCGCTGCATCGCCGAGTTCTTCCTCGATGCGCAACAGCTGGTTGTACTTGGCCACGCGCTCGGAGCGGGCCGGGGCACCGGTCTTGATCTGACCTGCGTTGGTGGCAACGCAGATGTCGGCGATCGTGGTGTCTTCGGTCTCGCCCGAGCGGTGCGAGGTGATCGTGGTGTAGCCGGCGCGCTGGGCCATGGACACTGCGTCCAAGGTCTCGGTCAGCGTACCGATCTGGTTGACCTTCACCAGCAACGAGTTGGCGGTACCGGACTCGATGCCGCGGGCCAGGCGCTCCGGGTTGGTGACGAACAAATCGTCGCCCACCAGCTGGACCTTGTCACCGATGGCGTCGGTGAGGGTCTTCCAGCCTTCCCAGTCATCCTCGTCCAGCGGGTCCTCGATGGACACCAGCGGGAAGTCGGCGACCAGCTGAGCGTAGTAGTCGCTCATTTCCTGGGCGGTGATCGACTTGCCTTCGAACTGGTAGGTTCCGTTTTCGAAGAACTCGGAGGAGGCAACGTCCAGGGCCATGGCAATGTCCGAACCCGGGGTATAGCCGGCGCGGATGATGGCCTCGGTGATCAGTTCCAGTGCTGCACGGTTGGACGGCAGGTTCGGTGCGAAGCCGCCCTCGTCGCCCAGGCCGGTGGACAGGCCCTTTTCCTTGAGCACGGACTTGAGGTTGTGGTAGACCTCAACACCCCAGCGCAGGCCCTCGGAGAAGGTCGAGGCGCCGATCGGGGCGATCATGAATTCCTGGATGTCGACATCGGAGTCGGCGTGCGAGCCGCCGTTGAGGATGTTCATCAGCGGAACCGGCAGCACGTGGGCGTTCGGGCCGCCCAGGTACTTGTATAGCGGCAGGTTCGCGGACTCGGCCGCGGCGTTGGCCACGGCGAGCGAAACGCCCAAGATGGCGTTGGCGCCCAGCTTGGACTTGTTCGACGTGCCGTCCAAGTCCAGCATCGTGAGGTCGATGGCGCGCTGGTCGGTGGCGTCCATTCCCTCGATGACTTCGCCGATGTCGTCGATGACTGCGCCGACGGCACCGAGGACACCCTTGCCCTGGTAGCGCTTGGGATCCTCGTCGCGGCGCTCTGCAGCCTCAAAGGCACCGGTGGATGCACCGGACGGAACTGCTGCACGACCCATCGAGCCGTCGGACAACAGGACCTCAACCTCAACGGTTGGGTTGCCGCGCGAATCGAGGATTTCGCGGGCGTGAATGGCTTCAATCAATGCCATGGGAAGGTACTCCTTCAAGGGGTGTGGATGTTAGTCAAACGTGAACTGCATGATGCAGGCGCCGTTGCCTGCCCCTAGCCTAGCTTGGGCGAGACCCAGTTCACTAAGTTGTTTCATTCGTTGCCCGCCGTGGCCTGCGCGATGCGTTGTTGCACGACGTTGCGCAGGGCCCGTTCGGCGTCGAGCCCCTGGGCCTGGGCCATGGCGCACAGGGCGAGCAGGTGCTCGCCCAATTCCTGTTCGCTTTCCGGGATGCCGCCTTGCAGCGGTTCCCCCCAGCGGACAGAATCCTTGATGTCCCGTTCCTCCGCGGCGCCGGGTTCGTCCCGGGTTTCGGTGATCGCTGCGTGGCGGGCGGTGCGGGAGAGAAATGTCTGGGCGTACAGCAGGGCCGGCAGGTTGGAGGGCAGGCCAGCGGCGGCCGATTCGTTTTGCGTTTTTTCGGCGCGCTTGGCACGGTCCCAGGACTCGATGATCTCGGCAATGGAGTCGGGGAAGCTGTTCTTGAGGCTGCCGTCGGCATGGAAAACGTGGGTGTTGCGGCGAATCATCTTGGCGCCCAGGTAAGCGGCGATCGATTCCAGGTCGAAGGACCTGCGTTCGGACCCAATGGCCGCATGGAGGACGACCTGAAGCAGGATGTCGCCGAGCTCGGCTTCCAGTTCCGTATCCGGTGCGTGGGTCTCGATGGCCTCGGTGAGTTCGTAGGATTCCTCGAGCAGGTACTGGACCAGGGACTCGTGGGTCAGCGCCGCGGTCCAGGCACAGTGCTCGCGCAGTTGGGAAATGATTTCAACGAGGCGGTCGACCTGCTCACTCACTGATGCTTCTCCCCTGGTGCGGCGAAGGTTCCCGTACGGCGTTCGCCCGCGGAGGCGCGGTGCGTGGAAATCCCGTGGGCGGCGTTGCCCGCATCCAACGATATCCGAAGCCCGGACCTTGGCTTTCCGCGGCGGTATTTGGTGTTGGTCACATGGGCGGGTAAGCCGCAGATGGCCTCGGGGGCCTTAAGCACCAAGGCCGATGCACCCACGCTCCAAGACGAGCGTCGATGCACCGGCGGTCGGTGGCAGGGACCGGTTGCAGCCGGCCCCTGCTTGGGGATATCCCTTAGTCTTCGTCCTCGTCGTCGATGTCCTCGAACTCGAGGTCATCGTCGTCGTCTTCGTCGTTGAGCGCGTCGTAGGCCTCGTTGATGAAGTCGACCAGGGCTTCGCGCTCTTCCAGGGGAAGGAAGGCTGCCTCGGCGGCGTTCAAGGTGAGGTCCATCAGGTCCTCGAGATCGTAGTCGAAGGCCTCGACGAGCAGTTCGAACTCGTCCGACAGGGTGGTGCCGCTCATCAGCCGGTTGTCCGGGGAGATGGTGACGTTGAAGCCGGTCTGGATCAGCAGGTCCACCGGGTGGGACTCGATGCCCTCGCCGAAGGCGGCGGTGGCACCGGTCTGCAGGTTGGAGGACGGGCAGATTTCCAGGGCGATGCCGCGGTCGCGGACCCAGTTGGCCACCGGGCCGAGGTTGACCAGGCCGGTGTCCTCGCCGACCTCGTCGCCGTCGTCGTCCACGCCGCCGTACTGGATCTCGATGTCCTCTGCGATGCGCACGCCGTGGCCCAGGCGCTGGGCGCGACCGGTGATCAACGCATCGCGGATGGACTCAAGGCCCGCTGCCTCCCCTGCATGCACAGTGGTGGGGAAGAAGTTCTCGGCCAAGAGGTCAAAGGCCTTCTTCATCCGCGAGGGCGGGAAGCCCTCCTCGGCCCCGGCAATGTCGAAGCCAACGACACCGCGAGAGCGGTGGCGCAGCGCGAGTTCGGCGATCTCGACTCCGCGGTCGGCGTGCCGCATGGCGGTGAGCAGCTGGCCAACCTGGATCGGGGTGCCGGCCTCGGTCAGCCTCTCGCTGGCTTCCTCGATTCCCGCCTGCACTGCCTCGACGGCGTCATCCAGGGACAGGCCCTCGCGCTGGTGCTGCTCGGGAGCCCAGCGCACCTCGCCGTAGACCACGCCGTCGGCGACGAGGTCCTCAACGAATTCGCTGGCCACGCGCTTGAGCGCGTCCTTGGTCTGCATCACGGCGATGGTGTGGTCAAAGGTTTCCAGGTAGCGCTCCAGCGAACCGGAGTCGGCCGAGGCCCGGAACCAGGCACCGAGTTCCTCGGCGTTGGTGGAGGGAAGCTCGTGGCCGGCCTCTGCCGCCAGCTCGATGATGGTTTGCGGGCGCAATCCGCCGTCGAGGTGGTCGTGCAGCGATACCTTGGGCAGGGCCCGGAAGTCGAAGGAAGGGTCATATGCAATGTGGATCATCTCGTCAGTCACCCGCCCAGCCTAGCGGTGCGCGCGGGGTTCCAACAGTGGGTGCAGGTGGTGTTGGGGCAAATGTTCACCCAACGCTTCCACGGTGTTCTAGTTGCCTTCCGACGCCATTGGCTCGGGCTCCGGGTCCTGGCCGGGAACGCGCACCGGGCGGGGCGATTGCACGTCGCTTGCCCGTCCATTGGAGAGGCGGTTTTCGCGTTCCAGGACTCGGCGCCCGGTCCGCACCAGGATGGCGTGGGAGAGCTTGTCGATCAGGTAGCCCATAAGGATGGCCAACGCGACCGAGAGGACGATCCCCAGCAGCTGGTTGTCGTGGAA
Organism: Paeniglutamicibacter sp.; assembly: GCF_046714615.1. Taxonomy (NCBI): domain Bacteria; kingdom Bacillati; phylum Actinomycetota; class Actinomycetes; order Micrococcales; family Micrococcaceae; genus Paeniglutamicibacter; species Paeniglutamicibacter sp. Next base: position 49,168 of record NZ_JBKKAP010000118.1, on the reverse strand, counting down.
CCAGGCACCAGCCACCACCCCGATGGCCACCGAGTAGCTGGACCAGGTCAGGCACCCGGCGACATCCAGCACGGTGAAGCGCCTGTGCGAGAAGCCGGTGGCCCCCGAGCTGAGGTTCACCACCACGCGGCCGATGGGCACGTAGCGGGCTGTGAAGATCAGCATGGCCCCGCGCATGTTGAGCTCGCGGCGGGCGAAGGCAAAGAGTTTCTGTATGCGCGGGCGCCTCATCCAGCCGAAGCGCTCGGTGCCGATGCGCCGGCCCAGCATGTAGGCCATCTGGTCCCCGGTGATCGCCCCAATGGCACCGGCAAGGATCAGCAGATAGACGTTGGGGATCCCGGTGCCTGCGGCAACGACCCCGAGGGCGACAAGTAGCGTCTCCGAGGGCAGGATGGGAAGAAATCCGTCGATGAAGCAAAAGAGGCAAACGATCGGCAGGATCCACCACGCGTTGGCAGCGTGCACGATGGCCTCATTGATCAGGTCCACTAAGAAACCGGCTTTCCATTGCTTTGGTGCGCACCGATGGAAACCCCAAGGCGCGGCATGAAGGTAAGTCCAAGAGCCACTTGGCTCTTATTCTCCCGCATTTCCGCCAGCCTGTGTATCATTCCGCAGGTTGAATCATGCGTGCCGTGCCTCGTCCTTTCGGACCACGTGTCTCCCATGCGTCCGGGGCGGGGGAAACCTCAGGAAGCCGTGATCCTGTCGATGACCAGCTCCATGTCCGGCCGGCTGCCGGCCGGGGCGATGGTTGCCGCGCCTTCCAGCAGCCCGCGTGCCCGCTCGAAGCGTTCGGGGGTGTCGGTGAGCATGGTGGCCAGCGGCGCACCGCGGCGCACCACGTCGCCGGGCTTGGCATGCAGGCGCACTCCGGCCCCGGCCTGCACCGGGTCTTGGCGGCGGGCGCGTCCGGCGCCCAGGCGCCAGGCGGCAACGCCCACGTCCATGGCGTCGAGGGAGGTGAGGACCCCGTCGGCCTGCGCGTAGAGGGTTTCCGATTCCTTGGCCACCGGCAACGGTGCGTCGTTGTCCCCGCCCTGCGCCGCGATCATGGCACGCCACTTGTCCATGGCACGGCCGTCCTTCAGCGCAGCGGCGACATCCACGTCGCGGATTCCGGCCCCTGCAAGCATTTCGGTGGCCAGCGCGATGGTCAGCTCCACCACGTCGACCGGTCCCCCGCCGGCGAGTACCTCGATGGATTCTTCAACCTCGATGGCATTGCCGGCGGTCAGCCCCAGCGGGGTGTCCATGTTGGTTAGCAGCGCCACGGTGTGCACTCCGGCGTCGGTGCCCAGGTTCACCATGGTGCGCGCCAGTTCGCGGGCGTCGGCGAGGTTCTTCATGAAGGCGCCGGAGCCGACCTTCACATCCAGCACCAGTGCCCCGGTGCCCTCGGCGATCTTCTTGCTCATGATCGAGGAGGCGATCAGCGGGATCGATTCGACGGTGCCGGTGACATCGCGCAGCGCGTAGAGCTTCTTGTCCGCCGGGGCCAGTGACGCCCCGGCGGCGCAGATCACCGCGCCGACCTCGGAGAGCTGGCGCATCATTTCGTCGTGGGTCAGTTCGGCGCGCCAGCCGGAGATGGCCTCGAGCTTGTCCAGCGTGCCGCCGGTGTGCCCCAGTCCGCGGCCCGAGAGCTGCGGGACTGCAACGCCAAAGACGGCGACCAGCGGGGCCAGCGGCAGGGTGATTTTGTCCCCCACCCCGCCGGTGGAGTGCTTGTCGGTGGTGGCCATCACCAGCCCGGAGGGGGTGCGCAGCGTGGAGAAGTCCATGCGCTGCCCCGAGTTGATCATGGCGGTGGTCCAGCGGGAGATCTCCGCCCGGTTCATGCCGTTGAGCAGGATCGCCATGTTCAGCGCCGACATTTGTTCCTCGGCGATCACCCCGCGGGTGTAGGCGTCGATGGTCCAGTCGATCTGCTCGCCGCTCAGGGCGCCGCGGTCGCGCTTGGTGCGGATGATGTCGACGGCGTCAAAGTTCTCGGTGCTCATCAATCTTCCTTGATCCGGACGCCTGCCCGCTGGTGCGGGACTGCGGCCTAGAGGTTGTGCTGCCCGAACGCGTCCGGCAGCACCTGGTCCATGGTTTGGATGCCGCGCGGGGTCATCAGCTGCAGGTGCTCCCCGCGGTGTTCGAAGAGCAGTTGCCGGCAGCGCCCGCAGGGCATCAGCGAGGTGCCGCTGGCATCCACGCAGTAGAAGGCGTGCAGCTTGCCCCCGCCGGTGGCAAAGAGCTCGCCGACCATGTTGCATTCGGCGCACAGCGTGACCCCGTAGGCGGCGTTTTCGACGTTGCAGCCCGAGACCATGCGCCCGTCTTCGGTCAGCGCCGCGGCACCGACCTTGAACTTCGAGTACGGCGCGTAGGCCCTTTCCATGGCCGCAACGGCGGCCAGGCGAAGGGCCTCCCATTGGGCCTCGCCCACGTTCGGCAGGGCCAGGGGCGAATCATCCATGGATTGCCCCTAGCCCTTCACGTAGGGTTCGCCGTCAGCGGCGGGTGCCCTGGACTTGCCGACCAGGCCTGCCACGGCAAAGACGGTGACCACGTAGGGCAGCATCGCCATGAACTGGCTGGGCACCGGGGTGCCGATGATGGTGAGGATCGACTGCAGGTTGTCGGCAAAGCCGAAGAGCAGCGCGGCGAAGAACGCGCCGATCGGGTTCCAGCGCCCGAAGATCACGGCGGCCAGGGCGATGAAGCCGCGCCCGCCGGAGATTTCCTTGGTGAAGGAGTCGATGGCGACCAGGGTGAAGAACGAGCCGCCGATGCCGGCGATCGCCCCGCCGAGGACCACGTTGACGAAGCGGGTGGTGTTGACCTTGATGCCCAGGGTGTCTGCAGCCTTGGGGTGCTCGCCCACGGCGCGCACGCGCAGCCCCCAGCGGGTCTTGAAGAGCCCGATCCACACGGCTGCCACGGCGATGTACATCAGGTAGCCCACGATGGACTGGCGGAAGAGGATCGGGCCGATGATCGGGATGGCCGAGAGCAGCGGGATCTCGATGACGCTCAGGCGGCCCGGGGAGTTGTAGAGCTCCGGGTCCGACTGCATCACGGTGGTGAACAGGAACCCGGTGATGCCCGAGACCAGCACGTTGAGCACCACGCCGACGATGATCTGGTTGACCACGTACTTGATGGAGAAGATGGCCAGCACCACGGAGACCAGCGCGCCGGCCACCGCGGCGGCAAGCAAGCCCAGCATCGGGCTGCCGGTCACCGAGGCGATGATCGCGGCGCTGAAGGCACCGCCGAGCAGCTGGCCCTCGATGGCGATGTTGACCACGCCTGCACGCTCGCACAGCACCCCGGAAAGCGAACCGAAGACCAGCGGCACGGCCAGGGTCACCGAACCGGCAATCAACCCGGCCAGCGAGATCTGCGGGGTCCGGGCGCCGGAGACGACCCAGACCAGGAACGCGAAGATGAAAAGTGCGGCAAAGACCATGGGCACCCAGCCCGGGGTCGGGCGGTGCTCGCGCGCCAGGTAGATCGAGTATCCGGCCAGCACGCACATTCCCAGGCCCAGCACGATTCCCGTGGCAATGCCCGGGACCACCAGGTTCGGCAGGGTGAAGACGTCGCCGCCGGTGGAGATGCCGAAGGTGGCGGTCTGTGCGGAGCCGCCGAAGCCGAAGAACACCAGCGAGAGCAGTCCGATGACCGAGAGCATGATGGGGGTCTTCCAGGCCACCGGCGCATGCACCAGGGCCTTGGTGGACAGGGTTGGGGCCGGCGCGCTCATGCGCCACCTCCTTGGCTGGCAGGTGCAGCGGACGCTGGCGCCGCGTGCTTGGGTTTCGTCGGTGGCTGGTTCTTCGACTTGCGGTTCAGCCCGAACATGGCGCGGACCAGGGGTGGCGCGGCGATGAAGAGCACGATCAGCGACTGGACCACCAGGACGATGTCGATGGGGGTGCCGGTGGAGATCTGCATGGTCACCGCGCCGGCGCGGAAGGCGCCGAAGAGCAGGCCGGCAAAGAAGGTGCCCCACGGGGTGGAGCGGCCCAGCAGCGCCACGGTGATCGCGTCAAAGCCCAGGGATGCGGCGATGCCGGCGGTGAGCACCTTTTCGGTGCCCGCCACCTGGGCGACGCCCGCGGCCCCGGCCAGGGCGCCGGCGAGGGCCATGACCAGGATGGTGGAGCGGGCCACGTTGACCCCCGCGGTGCGGGCGGCCGCGGCGTTGGCGCCCACGGCACGGAACTCGAAGCCGATGGTGGAGCGCTTCAGGATCCAGGCGACCAGGATGGTCAGGGCGATGGCCATGACAAAACCCAGGTGCAGGCGGGAACCGGGCAATGCCGGGAAGACCGCGCTGGGATCCAGGATCGGGGAAATCGGGTTGGTCTCCCCCGGCCGCTGGAAGGCCTTGGTGTTGAGCAGGAAGTCAAGGAAGTACAGGGCCACGTAGTTGAACATGATCGTGAGGATCACTTCGTGGGCTCCGGTCCGTGCCTTGAGCAAACCGACCAGCCCGCCCCAGACTGCCCCGCCGATGACTCCCATGAGGATCACCAGCAGCAGGTGCAGGCCGAAGGGCAGATGCCAGGCGAAACCGGCATAGGAGGCCATCGTGGCGCCGATGATGATCTGGCCCTGGGCACCGATGTTGAAAAGCCCGGCGCGGAAGGCCAGGGCAACGCCCAGGCCCGCGCAGATCAGCGGCGTGGAAACCGTGAGGGTTTCCAGGAACGGCGCAAATCCCTGGCGGGAGTTGTAGATCGAACCCTGGAAGAGCGAGACGTAGGAGTCGGTCCCGGCGGCCCACAGCGCTCCGAAGAAGTCGGAGGGGCGGGAGAAGAGGTAGCCGGCGGTCGTGGAGACCTTTGGATCCGTGGCGGCGATCAGCAGGCCGCCGAGCACCAGTGCCACGATGACGGCCAAGACCGAGACGAGCCCGGGGCCCTGGGTGATCCTCACCCAGATGCCGTGCTGTTTTTCGTCGATGGTGTTGGCGTGGGTCGGTGGCGGGCTGCCCGGGGATAGTTCGCTCTGGCTCACGCGAAGTCTCCTTCTGTGTCGTCGGGGGTGTCCTGGTGGGCGTTTTCGGCTTCAGTCGGTGAGACGCCTGCCATCATCAGGCCCAGGACATCGCGCGGGGTGTCGGCATCCACGATGCCGATGAGCCGTCCCTTGTAGAGCACGGCGATGCGGTCGGCAAGCTGGAGCACCTCGTCGAGCTCGGTGGACACGATCATCACCGGGGTGCCGCCGTCGCGTTCGGCAAGGATGCGGCGGTGCAGGAATTCGATGGAGCCCACGTCGACGCCGCGGGTGGGCTGGGAGGCGATGAACAGGCGCAGCGGGCGGGAGAGCTCGCGGGCCATGACGACCTTTTGCTGGTTGCCGCCCGAGAGGGAGGAGGCCAGGTTCTCTGCCGAGGGGGTGCGCACGTCGAATTCGGCGACGCGGGATGCGGCGTTCTTCGCGACCTCTGCCGGGCGCATGGAAATGCCCTTGGCGAAGGGTGCCTTGTCGTAGAGGTCAAGGACGAGGTTTTCGGCAATGGTGAAGTCCGAGACCAGTCCGTCGACGGTGCGGTCCTCGGGCACGAAGCCGATGCCCGAGCCCAGGATCTGCTTGACGCTGCGGCCCAGCAGTTCCTTGCCCTCCAGGGTGATCGACCCAGCGACCCGGTCCTGGATGCCAAGGATCGCCTCGGTGAGTTCGGTTTGCCCGTTGCCCTGGACCCCGGCAATGGCCAGGATCTCGCCGCGCCGGATCTCGAAGCTCAAATCGTCCACCACGCGTTGGCCGGTGGCGGAGGTGACGGTGAGGTTCTTGACCTTGAAGGTGGCCTCGCCGGGGGTGGCGGGCTCCTTGTCCATGGTCAGCTTGACCTCGCGGCCCACCATCATGGAGGCCAGTGCGGTGGTCTCGGCATCGGGCGGGGCATCCCCCACGACGCGGCCGCGGCGGATCACCGTGATGACGTCGGAGACGGCCTTGACCTCGCGCAGCTTGTGCGAAATAAACACGATGGAGGTGCCGTTGGCCTTGAGCTGGCGCATGATGTCCAGCAGCTCGTCGGTTTCCTGCGGGGTCAGCACGGCGGTGGGCTCGTCGAGGATCAGCACCTCGGCGTTGCGCACCAGGGCCTTGATGATTTCCACGCGCTGCTGCACGCCCACCGGCAGGTCCTCGACCAAGGCGTCGGGGTCGACGTCGAAACCGTACTTGTCGGAAATTTCCCGGATCTTCTTCCGGGTGACCTCCAGGTCAAGGAAGCCTCCGGCCTTGGTGGCCTCGGCGCCCAGGGCGACGTTTTCGGCCACCGTGAAGACGGGGACCAGCATGAAGTGCTGGTGCACCATCCCGATGCCGGCGGCCATGGCATCGCCCGGGCCGCGGAAGGCCACCGGCTTGCCGTCCACGAGGATGCGTCCGGCCGTCGGCTCGTAGAGCCCATAGAGCACATTCATCAGCGTTGACTTGCCGGCACCGTTTTCACCGAGGAGGCAGTGGATCTGCCCCTCTTCGACGACGAGGTCGATGTCCTCATTGGCGTAGAACGATCCAAACGCCTTTGAGATTCCTTGGAGTTCGAGTTTCACGACACCACCATTCTTGGTTGTCAGATACCGGTGGGCGGCCCCCGTGGGGCCTCCCGCCGCATTGCCAGTGCCAGCTGGTTCCTAGACTATGCAGGCCAACGGCGCACCGCCAGCCCCATCTGACTCCCACGTTTCGTGGGGAATTCATGGTGCCGGCAGCGCGCCGTGTGGTTTCAGTGCCTGGAACCCGCCGGTGTGCGGGTGCTAGGACTTGGGGCTGGCCGGCGATTCGACCTTGATCGAACCGTCGATGATGCCGGCCTTCAGGGCCTCGAGCTCTGCCTTGGTCTCGGCGGAGACCTTCGAGTCGAAGTCGTGGAACGGTGCCAGGGCGACACCGGTGTTTTCCAGGGTGCCGACGTAGGCGGTGTTGTCGAATGTTCCTGCCTTGTCCGCGGTGACGACCTCTTCGACTGCGGTGTCCATGGTCTTGATGACCGAGGTCAGCATGACGTCCTTGTAGTCCGGTGCCGTCAGGAACCCGTCGGAGTCGACCCACACCAGTGAGGCGGACTTGCCGGCCGCGTTGGCTGCCTTGACGGCCGCGCCTGCGCCCTTGCCGACCGGACCTGCAACGGGCATGATGACGTCCGCGCCCTGGTCAAGGAAGTTGTTGGTGACCTGCTTGCCCTTGTCCTGCTTCTCGAAGTCGCCGGTGAAGGTGCCGTCCTGCTTGGCCTTGTCCCAGCCCAGCAGCTTCACGTTCTTCTTCTTGTCGGCGTTGAACTTGTCGACGCCGTCGGCGAAGCCGTCCATGAAGATGGTCACGGTCGGGATCTTGATGCCGCCGAAGGTGGCAACGGTTCCGGTCTTGGACTGGGCCGCGGCCGTGTAGCCGGCGAGGTAGGCGGCCTGGGCAGTGTCGTAGACGATCGGCTTGACGTTCGCGATCGGCTTGTCGTAGTTGAAGTCGATGATCGCGAAGTGCTTGTCCGGGTTCGCCTCGGCGGCGGCCTTGGTGGCGTCGCCCAGCAGGAATCCGATGGTGAGGGTCAGGTTGCAGTCCGCTGCCATCATGCCGTTGAGGTTGGTGGCGAAGTCGGAGTTGGCCTTGGACTCGGCGCTCTTGGGGGTGAATCCGAGGTCCTTGCCGGCCTGGGTCAGGCCGCGGAAGGAGGATTCGTTGAAGGATTGGTCGTCAAATCCGCCGGAGTCGGAGACGATGCAACCGAGGTAGTCGGAGGCCGCGTTCGTGTCGCCGCCGCCCTCTTCGGGTGCCGCGCCGCAGGCGGTCAGAACGAGTGCAGAAATGCCGAGCACGGCAGCAGCCATACCGGTCTTGCGCTTGATGGTGCGCATAGGGATTTCCTCCATATAGTTACGAGCTACAAGTATCGTGGCCCGGACTCCCAGGAGTTGCCTGGCCGGAATCCATGCCCACGATCGGTGGTGCACTGCCGCCGGCCACCTCTGGTGCCGGCATGAATCCGGGGCCTCCCTGCAACTGCGCCCTGCCCACAATTGTGGTCCAAGGCACGTTCGGAAAGAACGGCTTCACAACCACATAGCCTAACCTGTAAAACGCTTGACGTGATGAGGAGAATGTTACAACCGGATAACTCTACGAATCAGGGTTACTCTTCGGTAGCCGATTTCAGCTGGGCAATTGCCCGGATGGCCGCCGCGGCCATGACCGTCACGCCCACCTCGATGGCCGATTCGTCGGGGATGTAGTCCCCGCGGTGCAGGTCATAGTCCTCCCCGCCGGGGGTGCGCGTACCCAGGCGCATCATGGCGCCAGGCACCTTGCTGGTCATCCAGGCAAAATCCTCCCCGCCCATGGATTGCGGGGTGAGCACGATGGCTGCAGAACCGATCTCGGCGCGCGCCGAATCCTCGATGAGGTCGGTTTCCTCCTCCGTGTTGATCACCGGGGGCACGCCGCGGATGTGTTCGAGCTTGACTTCGACGCCGTAGGGGCTGGCCACCTGGCGCACCACCTCGTCCAGCAGGTCCCCGGCACCTTCCCAGGCCTCGCCGTCCAGGCAGCGCATGGTGCCGGCCAGGTAGCCGGTGGCGGGAATGGCGTTGGGCGCGCTGCCGGCGTGGATCTGGCCCCAGACCACCGAGACGGCGCTGCGCACGTCGATGCGCCGGCTGAGCACCGCCGGCACGTTGATCGCGATCTGGCTCATGGCGAAGACCAGGTCCTCGGTCAGGTGCGGGCGGGAGGTGTGCCCGCCCCGGCCGGTGAGCTCGATCTTGATGGTGTCGGACGCACTGGTGATCGCGCCGATGCGCGTGCCGATCTTGCCGGCGTCGATGCGTGGCTCGCAGTGCAGGGCCAGGATGCGCGGGACCTCGTCCAGGACGCCGGCTGCGATGACGGCCAGTGCCCCGCCGGGCATCTTTTCCTCGGCCGGCTGGAAGATCACGCGGATCCGCGCGCCCAGGGGCGCCTCGTCGTCGATGGCCTTGAGCACCTTGGCGACCCCGAGCATCACGGTGGTGTGGATGTCGTGTCCGCAGGAGTGTGCAACCCCGTCCACCACCGAGGCGTAGTCCAGGCCCGTCTCCTCCAGGATCGGCAGCGCGTCGATGTCGGCGCGCAGGCCCAGGGCGATGGGCCCGGAGCCGATGTCCACATAGGCGCCGGTATCCTCCAGGGCGACGGGGGCCAGGCCCACGTCGCGCAGCCGGGTGAGGATGCGTTCGGTCGTCTGGTATTCCGCGAACGAAAGCTCCGGATTTGCATGGACCTCGCGGCGGAATTCCACCAGATCGCCAACCAGGGGCATTACCCAGGGCTTGACGGAAGGCAGTTTCAGGTCTTCATTCACACTCGTTCGCACCGTACCGACAATACGCGCTGGGACCTGCGCTTGCGCAGTCTGCTTCGAATTGTTGCCCCGCTCGCTTCCACCCCCTTAATGCGCGCCGGCTCCCACCGATGAAAAATGCCCCGCGGCAAGCGCTGGACCAGCGCTGCCGACGGGGCATCGAAGGGGGCCGGCAACCACCGGCCCGCGAACCTACAGGACGTCTACGGCGCCCTCTGCCTTGAGCTTCTCCACGGTGTCCTTCACGGACTGGGCATGTTCCTTGGTGGTGACCAGCAGCGCATCCGGCGTGTCGACAACGACCACGTCGTGGATGCCGATCAGGGCAATCACGCGCTTGGAGTCGGTGACCACCACGCCGGTGGCATTGTCCGAATACACGCGTGGGTTGGCGCCGACCACGGTGACGCCGGTCTTCTCGCTGGCCGGGTTCAGCCGGCCAATGGCAGCGAAGTCCCCCACGTCGTCCCAGTTGAACACCCCGGGGATCACCGCGACGTCCCCTGCCGCGGCGGCAGGCTCGGCCACGGCATAGTCAATGGCGATCTTGGGCAGCGTCGGCCAGATGCGGTCCATGGTCGCCACTCGGTCGCCGGTTTCCCAGGCGGCCGCGATTTCCATCAAGCCGGCGTGCAATTCCGGTTGGCTGCGCGCCAGGTGCTGGAGCATCAGGGACACCGGTGCGACGAACATGCCGGCGTTCCACAGGTAGCCTCCGTCGGCCAGGTAGCGGCGGGCCGTGTCCTCGTCGGGCTTTTCCACGAACTCCACCACGTCGCGCGCCGTGGGCGCGCCGGAGATGTCCATCCGCTCCCCGGCCCGGATGTAGCCGAAGCCGGTGGACGGAAGGGTGGGACGGATGCCGATGGTGACGATCTTGCCAGTGGCAGCGGTGTGGATGGCCTCGCGCACGGCTTCCTGGAAGACCTCGACCGGGACAATGACCTGGTCGGCGGCGAAGGAACCCATGATGGTCCCGGGGTTGCGAAGATAGAGGATCGCCGCGGCCAGGCCGATGGCGGCCGCGGAGTCCTTCGGGTCCGGCTCAAGGACCAGGTTCATGTCGTCGATCTCGGGCAATTGCGCCAGCACCGCGGTGCGGTGCGCACGGCCGGTGACCACCATGATGTTTTCACCCGCCAGCGGTATCAGCCGCTCGTAGGTGGCGCGGATCAGGGTCGATCCGGAGCCGGTCAGGTCGTGGAGGAATTTCGGGGCAGCGGCGCGCGAGAGCGGCCACAGTCGGGTGCCGACACCACCGGCAGGGATGACCCCGTGGAATCGTGCCAAGAGTTCAGCGTTCATCCGACTAAGGCTAGTGGATGAAGCCTAGGAATGCGGTGTTGGCCGCCAATGAAATAGGGCATTGGAATCTAATGTATTTCGCGTATTTCCTGGATGTTTAGACGATCCACCCTGCCATCCGGTGAGCCTCCTCACACGGGTAGCCGAAAGAATGGGCACCCCCGCCCATGGTGGTCTAAGATCGGGCAAGGAACGCTCGCACCAAGGCGTCAATTTATTGTGTGGAAAATACACATGCGCCCTTGCGAGTCATGGAGGTTAATTCAGTGTCGAAGACTTCGTCAGGCACCCTCTACCGCGGCCATGAAGGCATGTGGTCTTGGGTGGGGCACCGCGTAACAGGTGTCGTTATATTCTTATTCCTTTTGGTACACGTGCTCGATACGTCGCTGGTCCGGGTCTCCCCCGGAGCCTATGACGCCGTCATGTCCACCTACAAGAACCCGCTGATGGCACTGGGCGAAACCGCTCTGGTCGCCGCCATCGTCTTCCACGCGTTCAACGGCTTGCGCCTGATCCTGGTCGACTTCTGGAAGTCGGGAACCAAGTACCACCGCCAGATGCTCTGGGGCGTTTTGGCCCTGTGGGTCATCACCATGGTGGCATTCTCCATCCGCCACCTGTCCATCGCCTTTGGAGGTCACTAACCCATGTCGGCAGATATCGCTGCACCCCGCAGCCAACGCATCGATCCGAAGTACAACCGGGCACGCAAGTCGCGCGGCAGCTTCGAAATGGTCGCATGGCTCTTCATGCGTCTCTCCGGCGTCGCCCTGGTCGTCCTGATCTTCGGGCACCTTTTTGCCAACCTCATGGTCGGCGACGGCATCTCCGGCATCGACTTCGGCTTCGTGGCCGGCAAGTGGGCCGACCCGGTCTGGCAGTTCTGGGACCTGGCCATGCTCTGGCTGGCAATGCTGCACGGCACCAACGGCGTGCGCACCATCATCAATGACTACGCCGAGAAGCCTGCCACCCGCGTGTGGCTCAAGGGCATCCTCTACGTCGCGACCATTGTCATCGTCGTCCTGGGCACCCTGGTGATCTTCACCTTCGATCCTTGCATCGCCGGTAACTCCATCCCGGCTTGCCAGTAATCTTCGGCTCCCCGTTCGTTCGCTGAAGCAGAGAATTCAAGAAAAGAGAGCATCAGGTATGCAGGTACACAAGTACGACGTCGTGATCGTCGGAGCAGGCGGCGCAGGCATGCGCGCGGCCATTGAATCCGGCCAGCGCGCACGTACGGCCGTTCTCACCAAGCTTTACCCAACCCGCTCGCACACCGGTGCGGCGCAGGGTGGCATGTGTGCGGCCTTGGCCAACGTAGAAGAAGACAACTGGGAATGGCACACCTTTGACACCGTCAAGGGCGGGGACTACCTGGTTGACCAGGACGCGGCCGAGATCATGGCGAAGGAAGCCATCGACGCGGTGCTCGACCTGGAAAAAATGGGTCTCCCGTTCAACCGAACCCCCGAGGGCAAGATCGACCAGCGCCGCTTCGGCGGCCACACCCGCGACCACGGCAAAGCCGCCGTACGCCGCGCGTGCTACGCAGCGGACCGCACCGGTCACATGATCCTGCAGACGCTGTACCAAAACTGCGTCAAGCACAACGTTGAGTTCTACAACGAGTACTACGTCCTGGACATGCTCATGGTTGAGGAGGATGCCTTCCGCGAGGACGGCACCGCCTACAAGCAGAAGCGCGTTGCCGGCGTCGTTTCCTACGACCTGGCCACCGGCGAACTTCACGTTTTCCAGGCCAAGTCCGTCATCTTCGCAACCGGCGGCGCCGGCAAGGTCTTCAAGACCACCTCCAACGCCCACACCCTCACCGGTGACGGCATGGGCATTGCCTTCCGCAAGGGCATCCCGCTGGAAGACATGGAATTCGTGCAGTTCCACCCGACCGGCCTGGCCGGCCTGGGCATCCTGCTCTCCGAGGCAGCACGTGGCGAAGGTGCCATCCTGCGTAACTCGGAAGGCGAGCGCTTCATGGAGCGCTACGCCCCGACCATCAAGGACCTCGCACCGCGTGACATCGTCGCCCGGTCGATGGCCAACGAGGTGCGCGAGGGCCGCGGCTGTGGCCCGAACAAGGACTACGTCCTGCTCGACCTGACCCACTTGGAGCCGGCTCACATCGATGCCAAGCTCCCGGACATCACCGAGTTCGCCCGCACCTACCTGGGTGTCGAGCCGTACACCGAGCCGGTGCCGGTCTTCCCGACCGCGCACTACGTCATGGGCGGCATCCCGACCAACATCGACGCCGAGGTCCTCCAGGACAACGACACCGTCATCCCGGGCCTCTACGCCGCCGGCGAGGTTGCCTGCGTTTCGGTTCACGGCTCCAACCGCCTGGGCACCAACTCGCTGCTGGACATCAACGTGTTCGGAAAGCGCGCCGGCATCTCGGCCGCCAAGTACGCACTGGGTGCCGAGTTCGTTGAACTTCCCGAGGATCCGGAGAAGTTCACCACGGACCAGATCGATGCCATGATCAACTCCACCGGAACCGAGCGCGTTGCAGTACTGCGCAAGGAACTGCAGGACATCATGGATGCCAACGTCCAGGTGTTCCGCGACAAGGACTCGCTGGATCGTGCACTGGTGGTCATTGAGGAACTGCGCGGGCGCTACAAGAACGTGTCGGTCCAGGACAAGGGCAAGCGCTTCAACCTTGACCTGCTTGAGGCCATCGAGCTTGGCTTCCTGCTGGACATGGCCGAGGTCATGACCGCAGCCGCAATGCACCGCAAGGAATCCCGCGGCGGTCACTACCGCGAGGACTTCCCGAACCGCGACGACGAGAACTTCATGAAGCACTCGATGTCGTACCGCGACGCAGCGGCCACCACCGAGGGCATCTCCGGTATCCGCATGGAAACCAAGCCCGTTATCTTCACCCGTTACCAGCCGATGGAGCGTAAGTACTAATGAGCACGGAACTTCCGGAACCAGCATCGAAGATTGAGCTGAAGCCAGGTGTTGGCGGCGGCGGAGAAATCCCGCAGTTCAACATCACCTTGCGCGTCCGCCGGTACCTGCCGGAGACCACCGCAGACGCGTACTGGGAAGACTTTGAGCTGACCATGTACGGCACCGACCGTGTGCTGGACGCCCTGCACAAGGTCAAGTGGGATCACGACGGTTCGCTGTCCTTCCGCCGCTCCTGCGCCCACGGCGTCTGCGGCTCCGATGCCATGCGCATCAACGGCCGCAACCGCCTGGCCTGCAAGACCCTGCTCAAGGACCTGGACCACTCCAAGCCGATCACCGTTGAAGCCATCAAGGGCCTGCCCCTTGAAAAGGACCTGATCGTCGACATGGAACCGTTCTTCCAGTCCTTCCGCGAGGTCATGCCGTTCCTCATCAACAAGGGCCACGAGCCCTCGGCGGAGCGCTACCAGTCGGCAGAGGACCACGCCAAGTTCGAGGACACCACCAAGTGCATCCTCTGCGCCGCGTGCACCTCTTCCTGCCCGGTGTTCTGGACCGACGGCCAGTACTTCGGCCCGGCGGCGATCGTCAACGCACACCGCTTCATCTTCGACTCGCGCGACGATGCAGGCGACATGCGTTTGGAGATCCTGAATGACAAGGAAGGCGTGTGGCGCTGCCGCACGACCTTCAACTGCACCGAAGCATGCCCGCGTGGCATCCAGGTGACCCAGGCAATCGCCGAGGTCAAGCAGGCCATCCTGGCTCGCTCCATCTAGTTTCCAGCTAGACCCTGGTGTGGTCCGGTTTTCCCTTGGGGGAAGCCGGACCACACTGCGTTAATCGGCATCTGAGTTCGCTGAAGCCGGGCCACTATTCTGTGTTCGGCCGCTGATTCATGATCGAACTCGTCCGACCTCCCGCCGCTGCCAGCGAGCACATAATCCCACCAGAAATCCTCGACCAACGACGAAGTCATCGAGTTCGCAACCCAAACCGGACGCAGGGGTGCCTCGCGTAGGCAGGGCAGTGTCCTGAACGAGCGGCCAGCATCCCTGCGACATAGGTCAAATCCGTCCCTAGGGCTTGCCGATAAATAAGCGTGTCAATCATGCTTTTGGCGTGGGATGATGGTGTAGGGCCATTTCCGCTGAAACCGTTGAGTCGCTGCGCGCGAAGTTCGCCTCGATCCTGCCGCACCTCGATGAGCGGGCCAGGCGACTACTGCTGGCCGCCGAAGCCCGCTCGCTGGGCCACGGCGGCATTGCCGCAGTCGCCAGGGCCTCGGGTGCAGGCCGTTCCCGCATCCAGCTGGGCGTGGCCGAACTGGAAGCCGGCGAAGAGCCCCTGGGCCGTATCCGCCGTGCCGGCGCCGGCCGCAAGACCCTCATCGAGAAGGACCCCGGACTGGTCCCGGCACTGCTCGCCCTGGTGGAACCCACCCGCCGCGGCGACCCGGAATCCCCCTTGTCCTGGACCACCCTGTCCACCGCGAAGCTCGCCACCGAACTGACCGAACAGGGACACCCGACGGCCTCGGACACCGTAGCGAAACTGCTCACCGACAACGGCTTCAGCCTGCAGTCAAACGCCAAGACCCTTGAGGGCGGGCAGCAACCGGACCGGGATGCGCAATTCGCCTACCTCAACGCCCGGGCCGCCGACCACCTTGAGGACAACCAACCCGTCATTTCCGTGGACACCAAGAAAAAGGAACTGGTCGGGGACTACAAGAACAAGGGCGCCGAATGGCGGCCCGCCGGCGACCCGGAACAGGTCAAGGTCCACGACTTCATCGACAAGGAAAAAGGCAAGGCCAACCCCTACGGCGTCTACGACGTGGGCACCAACACCGGATGGGTCTCGGTGGGCACCGACCACGACACCGCGGCCTTCGCCGTGAACACCATCCGCTCCTGGTGGAACACCACCGGGAACACCACCCACCCGTGCGCCAGCCGCCTGCTGATCACCGCCGACGGCGGCGGATCCAACGGCTACCGGACCCGGCTCTGGAAGACCGAACTCGCCGCCCTGGCCGCCGAAACCGGCCTGGACATCACCGTCTGCCACCTGCCCCCGGGCACCAGCAAATGGAACAAAATCGAGCACAGGCTCTTCTCCCACATCTCCATGAACTGGCTCGGCCGGCCCCTGACCAGCCACGAAGTCATCGTCAATTCCATCGCCGCGACCACCACCACAACAGGCCTCACCGTCCAGGCGAAACTGGGCACCAGCGAGTATCCCACCGGCGTGAAGATACTCGATGCGGAAATGGCCTCACTGGAAGCCACCGGCACTCTCACCAGGCACGAATGGCACCCCGAATGGAACTACACGCTCAAAAAACGCGACACACCTGTGGCCTTGGGGTTTGATGGCGGTGTCTCGTTGACGCTAAAAGGTGGGGTCAGGCCGTTCCGATAACGAGTGTGCTGCGGGCGGCTTCGATGACGTCGTTGGTGATGACGTCGAGGTCATTGATCTTGAGGACGCGTTCGATTTGAGGAAAGAGACGTTCAAGGAGCCTGAAGTTGCCGCGAGTGATGCGCTCGACGGCAGCGAAAGCTTGGGCGTCGGTGAAATCGTCAAGATCGAGCGTTTTGCCAAGCTTCTTCCACTGACGAGTGAGGACGAATTGCAGTTCGTCGTGGCCGAGAGTGCGGTATTCGTGGGCGAAGCCGAGCCAGCTGTACAGCTGGGGGTAATGGCTGAACTGTTTCTCTATCCCCGGCATGCCGATGAGGATGAACGCGACATTGGTGCGGTCGTATCGGTCTCGCATCAGTTCGAGGCAATTCGCGCTCAAGCGTTCTGACTCGTCGATGATCACGAGTTCGACGAAGGGTCTCCACGGTATTCGGCCGGAGTGGTCGACGGTCTGTCCGTGACCGCGGAGGTGCTCCGAGACGAAATCTGATCTCACCGCCCCCGAAGTCACTCGACAGATGGCGACGGCGGACAGGGCAGGATCGATGTAGCAAATACGAACGATTTCGAGACATGACGGTTGTTGCGCATGCCGCCCCATCACCGGGCTAAATGTCGGGCGGGGCAAACGCGGCACCCAAGCGTGCCGTACGCGATGAAAGCCGCGACGACACGGGAGCGCCCGCTGGACGTCCGGTTTGCGGTCGATTAGATACCCCGCACCGCTCCGAAGAACTCGCGTGCCGTCGCCAACTGGGCGAGCGCCATCACGCCGGCCACCGCGACGTAGATCAGCCCGATTGTGTCGATGCCGTAGGCAATCGTGACCGCGGTCGCCAGCACCACGAGCCAGATCGAGGCCCACGCCCAGCGCTGTCTGGCGCGGTAAGCGAAGAACAGCACCAGCAGGGCGAACGCGTTGACGACCGCGTAGGCGATGAACATCCGGCCCTCATCTGCTGAGGTGGCCACCAAAAAGATCGCGACCACGTGATTGAGCAGCATCCCAGTGTTGAGCACGATCAGCACGATCCAGCCGGCCTTTTCCAGTCCAGTTTTCATGCCGCGATTATAGGCGCCCCGAGTTCTAGACGGAAGCGCAACACCTCGTAAGTTGTGGATATTGAGATCACACCGAGAGGGGTTGCGCTTCCTTTGACCGCAGATTACCGACATCTGATGATTGATGACCGGATCGAGATTCAGATACTTTACGAGCAGGGCACCAGCAAGGCGCAGATCGCCCGCAGGATCGGGGTGCACCGGGCCACGATCGCCGAACGGGACTTGTCAGTACGCCGATGTTGCAAACCGCCCGGCAAGGGTTCCGCTTACGGGCGGCAATGCCGCCATCCTGCGACGAAAGAACACCGCCACTCGTCAGCAAAAGCCACACGACACACCCGCTAAATAACCGGCGAGCCCTTAGTCCGACCCGCGGACATTGCGAGAGAGATATTTTCCTGCCCAATCACGGTGATCGGACGGACTCAAATGAATGACTCACATCGCCAGTCCCAGGGCCTTGCCCCCCGCCATCAATAGCGATGGCACGCATACGCCCCAGCACTCCGAGGTCGAAGGCGTTCCTGTTCCGGTTCTCACCGTGGGCGCTGAAAGCCGCTCCATGGTCGCGCACCCTGTGGATGTCGGGGCTTCGAGGCGGGAATTCAATGACGTTTGCAATGACCGATGCATAACTCCAAATATCGGCCTACCTGGACGCGCTGGGCTGCCGGGCACCGCATGACAAGCTGGCTTTCGTCGTCGCTGTTGACTTGACTTACCAAATCGGCAGACGGTTCTTCCATCTACAACGTGTGGCGGTTCTTTCCGTCGGAGATTGCGGCCATGGTTGGAGAGGCCAGGAAGTCACGCAGTTCATTGCCGGAGGGCGGGTTCGCTCCGGGTCGGCGTACAGTGATCGCGGCAGCAGCCGAGGCCATCCTGCCCACATTTTCCAGGACGTCTGGCGTCCAGCCATAGATGTCCTTCGTCAAGAGGCCCAGGATGAACGCGGCCATGTACGAGTCGCCGGCCCCGATGGTGTCCGCGACAACGGATGGCACGCCGGGAACGCTGATTTGGTATTCGGGCGTTTTCAGCAGGGAGCCCCCGGCTCCCTGCGTAACCACAACGAGCTTGGTGCCTAGGCCCAGGAGGTGCCGCGTCGTTGTTTCGATCGCTTGACGGGGATAAAGCCAGTCGGCATCTTCATCGCTGAGTTTTACGACATCCGTCAGTGGTACGAGATCCTCGAAGATGGCCAAGGCTTCTTGATGGCTGCCAAGTAGCTCGGGACGGATGTTTGGATCGTAGGTGATGGTGGCGGCGGCTTTGCAGTCCTCGATCAGGCCCCTGACGCTGGCTGCCCCCGGAGCCAGGAAGCTGGCGATCGAACCGGTGTGCAGCACCTTGGGCTGATGGGTGAGTGTCACCGGGGCAAGCGGCCAGGTCACGTCAAACGAGTAGCTTGCCGATCCGTCCCTCCCCAGCGTTGCCTTCGCGGTGGAGGTGGCATCGATGCTCCGGGATTCGGAAACCGTCTCAACGCCGGCGCCATTAAGGTGAGCACGTATCGCGTCTCCACGGTCGTCCCGGCCGAGAGCGGTTAGAAAACCGGTGTCAATGCCCAATCGAGCGAGCCCGTATGCCACATTGGCCGGCGAGCCCCCGGGGTGCTCGGTTACACCGCCTGTGGAGACGACCATATCGATGAGAGCTTCGCCTACAACAATCACGTCAGGAGATCCGGGGAAGGCAACAGGTGTGTTCATTGGAGATACTTTCATTGGATGTGCGGTGCGCCGGCTTGGATTCGGTGCTGACTTGTTTCAGGCGGGAAGGATCGATCGACTGGATCCGCTGAGAACGGGGAGGGACACGATGGTTTTTTTGCCGAGAAGTCAGTCCGTCCGCAAGGATCACGGACGGCTGCAGGCAATCAAGGCGGATTAGTGGAGAACGCCAAACTTCTTGCTCGTCAGTCGGTTCATCAGCGAGGCCCCGATCAGCAGCAGTCCGAGCGCCAAGAGCTGGAATTGCGATCCTTCGTTGCCGGAGAACGCCAAGAGGATGCCGGCATTGAGCCACACCACGAGGAGCGCGGCCAACAAGATGCCGGAAACCCTGCCGATGCCACCGGTGATTGCAACTCCACCGAGCACCGCGATAGTGATAGCGGGCAGGGCCATTCCATTGCCGGAGACTCCGGCATCGGGACGCGCGGAAGCAAACTGGGCCACCGTGACGATGCCGACCAAGCCGGAGATCAATCCGGAAATCACGTAGGCGGTCATCCTGTTGGAACGGACATTCACGCCGGCCCAGGTTGCTGCTACGTCGTTGGTGCCGAGGGCGAACAGCCGACGACCAAAGGTGGTCCGGTTCATCAAGACCCAGACCAACGCTGCAGTAGGGATCAGGAAGGTGAAGATGCCCAGCGGGACGTTGGGCAGATTATGTCCAATGACAGGGATTTCCACGGACTGCGCTGCCGAGAAGAATTCCTGGATCTGGACCGTGCTGATGGGCTTTTGTCCGCTGCTGATCAGCGCCAGGGACTTAAAGGCGTAGAACGTCGCCAGCGTCGCAATCAGGGGCGGGAATCCCATGTAGGCGACCAGGAACCCATTCAGGGCCCCGCAGAGCGCTCCGGCGGCTGCCGTGATGAGCATGGCGGCCAGCAATCCCAGGTCCAGGATTCCGTAGGTGTAGCCGAACACGACGCCGGTCAGCGACACAATGGCCCCGACTGAAAGGTCGATTCCTCCGCGCCCGGAGAGGATCACCACGAGTTCGGCGAGCCCCAGCATGGCCAGCGGCACGGCACTGATCAGTGCGGCCGCGAGATAGTCCGCATCGTAAGATCCACTCAGGGCCCCGGCGCTGTTCATCGACGTCATGAAGGCCACCACCACAACGATCAGGACGACAAGCAGTGCGATACGCTGTGTCATCACGACTTTCACCGCCCTGTAGACCAGGCCCTCGTGGGGCCGATTCGTGGTCTCGGTCTTGTTCAGGGTTGTGCTCATGATTTCCTCCGGGAACGTTCGCGGATGATGTCGGTTCCGACTGCTGCGATGATGGCCACTCCGACGAAAAGGTCCGAGAGTTGGGATGGCCAACCTAGTTGGGTGACACCCGAGGTAACCGTCTGGACGAGGATCGCGCCCAGCAAGGTGCCCAGGACCGATCCCCTACCGCCCAGAATGGACGTGCCGCCGATGACGACGGCAGCGATGACCGCCAGTTCACGTCCGACCCCTACGGATTGGTCAAGTGTTGAGGTGCCCTGCGCGATGATGAAGCAGGCGGCAAGGCCGACGAGTGCGCCGGTGATCACGTAGGTCTTCAGGACCAGTGGCTGGACCTTGATTCCGGCCAGTCGTGCCGCGTTGGCATTGCCGCCAATGGCAAGCAGGTGCCTTCCGCTGGCTGCATGGCGCAGGTACCACCAAGCCACGGCGACGACTACGAGGGTGATGGCGAAGCTATGCGGAATACCCAACGTCCTGCCGGCTTCGCCACGACCGAAGATGTCGAATGTGCCGGGCACACCGTTGACCGTCGAGGAACCAAAGAAACGTAGTCCCACGAACTGGAAGAGATTCGCCGTTCCAAAGGTGATGATGATTGCGTGAATCTTGCCGTATGAAACCAGCCAGCCGTTGAGCAAGCCCAACAAGGAACCCACGGCTACGGAGAGCAGGACGGCAGGGATCAGCGGAATGCCTGTTGCCACCATGGCCTGGGCCGTGACAACGGCCGAGACCATGACCATTGCCCCGACCGATACGTCAATCCCCGCGGTGATGATGACAAAAGTCATTCCGACGCCCATCAAGGCGATGGGTGCGACAGCCACCAGCAACGGAAGAATCGAACCTGAAGTGAGGAACGCCGGGGTAAAGAGGCCCAGCGCCACCCACAAAACGGCGATGATGCCTATCAGGACGATTTCTTGTCCGGTCACCGGACGGGGCAGGAATTGCTTGACGGAGGGACTTGCGGCAGTTGCCGTGCCCGATGATTCTAGCTTGGTGCTCATGATACTTTCCTAATGTCTGCTGCCCCCGAAGCGGCTGCGAGAATGTCGACTTGGGTCGCTTCCGCGCCGAACTCAGCGACAATATTGCCTTCCCTGACGACCAACACGCTGTCGGAGATGCGCAGGACCTCGGACAGATCGGTGGTGACGACAAGCACCGCGGTGCCGGAGGCAGCCAATTGGCCGATCAGGCGATGGATCTCTTCCTTGGCACCGACATCCACGCCTTGGGTTGGTTCGGCGAGAATAAGCAGCTTCGGAGTGGAGAGCAGCTGCCGGGCAATGACGACCTTCTGGGCATTGCCCCCGGACATGGCACTGATGGGCTGGTTTTCGTTGGGGGTCTTCACGCCGAGCCGCTTGATCAGGTCCAAGACGATGTGGCGTTCGCGGCGCGTGTTCACCCAGCCCTTAAGCGGGCTAAGTTTTGCGAGGTCTCCGATGGAGATGTTGAAGCCAATGCTCAGGAACGAAAAAACGCCCTGGGCCGAGCGGTTGGCCGGCACGAGGGTAATGCCCCGTCGTCTGGCGTCTGCCGGCCCCTTGTTGACCATGGGTTTTCCCCGATAGATCATTTGTCCGCTGGAGGGGTGCTTCATTCCGTAGACCGTTTCGGCGATCTCGGCGACGCCGGATCCGAGCAGGCCATAGAGGCCCACGATCTCTCCGGGACGGATTTGTAGGTTGATGTCATTGAGCGTCTCACCGACGTTGACGTTGCGCAGCTCAAGGGTCGGATCGATGCCGTCGAAGGTCCGCAGTTCCTTCTCCTCCGTGGTGATTCCCCCAACCATGAGCTCGGCGATCCTTGTCACGCTGAGCTCCTCAATTGCATAGGTGTCCAGGGTTTGCCCGTCCCGCATGACCGTAACGGTGTCGGCGATTTCGAAGAGCTCGTCGAGCCGGTGCGAAATATAGATGACTGCCACACCGCCGGCGGTCAGCCTCCGCACGATCGAGAACAAGACCTGGATCTCTGCGTCGGTGAGAATGGCGGAGGGCTCATCCAAAATCAGGATGCTGGCGTCCCCGGCAACCGCTTTGGCGATGGACACCTGCTGTTGCTGTGCAATGGAGAGGTCTCCCACCGGGGCCGTTGCCAGTTTGTGCGGAAGCCCGATCATGTCCAGCAGTTCCTGGATCTGGGCTGCCTGCGCGGCCCAGTCGACACGGGGTCCCCGCTTGATTTCCCGGCCAACAAAGATATTCTCCGTGATGCTCAGGTCCGGGAAGAGCTGCGGTTCCTGGTAAACGGTTTGCACGCCGAGTGCGATGGCGTCCGACGTCGAGTTGACGGTGACAGACTTGCCGTCGAATTCAATGGTGCCGGTATCGGGCTGTTCCGCACCGGCGAGGATCTTGATAAGGGTTGACTTGCCGGCGCCGTTTTCGCCGACCAAGGCATGAACGGAACCTGGCTGGACGGTGAGGTCCGCATGGCGGATAGCGCGCACGCCTCCGTAATTCTTGGAGATGCCTCGCATGGCGATCCGGGGCATTGTCTTGTGTTCGCTCACTTGGTGCCGTCCTTGGTCGGGAGATAGTCGAGGGCGAGATTCCGTGCGGTGCTCATGAGCACCGCACGGAACATGTCAGTACTTGAACTGGTCTACGTTTTCCTTGGTGAAGACCAGCGGCGGGCCGAGCAGCTCAACCTTGCTCGTCGCGTCATAGGAGACGCCCTTGATCTTCTCGTTGACGTCGAACGAGGCCCGAAGGGTCTTCTCCTCGGCCAGCTCGTTGCCGGTCCATGCGGTCAGGTAGCCCAGGTTCTGGACATCCCAAAGCACCGAAGCACTCGCGGAACCATCCTTCAAATAAGGGGCCATCGACATGGGGGTGCCACCACCCACGGTAAAGACCTCGCCGATCTTCCCGGCGTCCTTCACCGCCTGGGCAACACCAGGTGCTGCCGCGGAGCAAAGTCCGACGATTCCCTTCAAATTCGGGTGGGCGTTCATCAGGTCGGTTGCCATGGCTGCGGCCTTGGACTGGTCCTCACCGGCGTAAACCAGATCGACCAGCTTGACACCCTTGTAGTTTGTCTCCATGTCCTCTTTAATGACGTCGATGTAGGCATTCAGGTTCGCCGCGGTCTCGGAGCAGGAAACGATGGCGAAGTCGCCGCTTCCGCCCATGGCCTTCATGAGGCTTTCGTTGAGGGCCTTGCCGTGGTTTTCTTCCGTGGTCTGGTTCACGAATACCTGGCGTACCGAGTTTGGCGCGTCCGTGTCGGCGGTCGCAACCTTGATTCCCGCATCCTGTGCCTGCTTGAGCAGCGGAGCCATGGAGTCGGGATCGTTCGGGGCGACGATCAGGGTGTCGACCTTCTGCTGAATGAACGATCGAACGATATCCGCCTGGGCGGCGGCATCGGCGGTCGTCGGGCCCTGGTAGAGCCATTCGATGCCGAGCTCCTCCGCTGCCTGCTTGCCACCCTCATTCATCGCCTCAAAATAGGGAATTCCTTGAAGCTTCGGCACGAAGGCGACGGTGGTCTTGCCGCCTTCGTCGCCGCTGGCGGCGGCATCGTTCTTGTTGGTGCAGCCGGTGATGGCCAACACTCCGACGGAGAGCACTACGGCTCCCTTGAGCAGTCGATTGCGCAACATTGTTTTCTCCTCTTGGATAGGTATTGAAATCCGGGTGCGGCTGCGCCGCGGCCCCCTAGCAGTTAGTGCAGGTCGATGGTCTTGATCGCAGTGAGCTTGTCCCGGATGAACGCGTTCGCATGCGCGCCCAATTCTTCGTTGTCCGCCCACAGGTTGCGCCAGATGCCGAGCATGCGGCTCAAGTCCGGTGCAACAACGGCGGAGGAGAACGATTCGAAGACAACCGGGCCTTCGTAACCGATGCGGCCGAGCGCCTTGAAGAAACTGTCAAAATCGACGCTTCCCGTGCCGAGGTAGCCACGGTGGCTCTCACCGATGTGGACGTATCGAAGTGCCGCTGCGGTGTCCAGGACCGGGGAGAACATGTCCGATTCTTCGATGTTCATGTGGTAGGTGTCCAGATGGATGCCCACGTTTCCACGCTGGACGTCGGCAAGGTAATCCAAGGCCTGTCGCCCGGTATTGAGCACGTTGGTTTCGTATCGGTTGACAACCTCGAGCGACATGTTGATACCCAGGGCCGCAGCTCGGTCTGCCACGCGACCGATGACGGCCTTGCTGTTGGCTAGCCCTCGTTCGGTCGCCGGTTCCATGTATTTCTTCATGGCACTGTAGATCACGCCGCAGAAATCCGTGGAATCCAGCTCCGCCAAGACTTCCAGCGCGCGATTCAGCAGTTCTTCGCCTGCCTTGACAACGGAGGGATCTTCGCTGCTGACATCAGTGGCTTCCGAGAGTCCGAGCGATGCCGAGGCAGACAACCCGCTGGCAGCCAATGCGGATTTGGCAGTGGCTACGTCAAACGAGAAGGGGTCCATCAGCGGGAACTCGATGAGGTCGAACCCGGCTTCCTGGGTCTTCTGTACGGAGTAGCGGATACCCTCAGCATCAAAGCGGCCGGTCCAGACCAGACCATGGCAACCAATTTTCATTGCATATCCTAAGTGAGCTCGAATTCAGTGCAACGATCACTAGACTTGTAACGTTGCAATTGGGCAGTAAGGAAAACAATATGCCCCCTCTTGCAACGTGTCAAGTATCACTTGTAACGTTGCAACTCATCCGCCGGTTAAGCTTCTGCAGGGATGCGCGGCAAACTTGCAACGTGTAAATTTTCGGCATACTCTAACCGCTACGAACCCTGTCGAAAAGGAGAGATGATGGCAGCGAGTGTCAAGAACGTTGCCGCACTGGCAGGCGTTTCCGCGTCCACCGTATCCAACTACCTCAACCATCCGCAGCTCCTTGGCGAACGAAGCCGCAAGCGGGTTGCCGACGCCATAGCCGAACTCGGATTCGTGCCCAATGAGTCGGCGCGCCAGCTTCGAGCCGGGTCCAGCAAGACGCTGGCCCTGATTCTGCTGGATGCTTGGCTACCGTTCTTTAGTGATCTTTCCCGGGGCGTGGAGGACGTAGTTCGAGACCGGGGGTGGTCACTGTTTTTCAGCAACAGCAATCGCGATCCCGAGCGCGAAAAAACCAACCTGGACATGTTTGAAGCCCACCGGGTACAGGGTCTGGTGATCATCCCCCAGGGTCACGTCGCGGCAAGGTTGGAGCAGCTGCAAAATCGCGGCATTGAATGCGTTGTAGTAGGGCCCACGGAGGACTCAAGCCAGATTTCGGCCGTGACATTCGATGATGTAGGCGGCGGCCGGCTCGCAGGCGCGCATCTCCTGGAGATGGGCAGGCGCCGCCTCGCCTTCCTTGGCAATCCCAACAACGTGGTGCAGTCCGCCGACCGATTGTCCGGCATGCTTCAGGCTGTCGGGGCCTCCGAGTCAGAGACGACCGTCGTTACCATCTCGGTAAAGAACCTGACCGTGGAAGATGGGATCGGGGCGGCGGAACAGATCTTGGCCATGCCGGAATATGAGCGGCCCGATGCGATCTTCGCTGCAAATGACATGGTGGCTGTCGGAGCCTTGAATGTATTTCTGCGGGCAGGGATCAAGGTTCCAGAGGACATAGCCATCGTCGGTTACGACGATGTCCAGTACGCCCGCCAGGCTGCGGTTCCGCTCACGAGCGTCCGCCAGCCCGCATATGAAATGGGACGGGCGGCCGGCCAACAGCTCCTGGACCAAATCGAACGAACGGCCACACGGGAGATTCAACATCGGGTCTTTGGTGCCCAACTTGTCGTCCGGGAATCCACGACAGGGCGGGCGACCCAAAAGGTCAAACCCCCAACCACGTAGTTCCGCCGGTCAACGGAATATGACCAGGAGATCCGAAAATGGGTTGTCGCGGATCGCCTCCCCTCTCAACGGTCCCGGGTTGCGCCCCCGCGTTGCCAGACATATTCGGGGGTTGCCCATCACCAATGGATTTTCAACGAGGCGGGTGCCGCTGCCTTTGAGACATGAGGTCCGGGCCAAGGGGCCCAATATTTCCTGACGGAGCCTAGCCCCGTTGCGCCCGCTCCACGTCCGCCGAGCGCACCGCGACCACGGCCGCCGCGAGCAAGTACACCTGGCTGAGCAGGTTGAACCAGACAAACAGCCCCAGGATCACCGCGAAGGGCGCCAGCAGCACGTTGTTGGTCAACGAGGCCAGCAACATGGCCGAGAGGAACCGCAGGATCGCTGCCACCGAACCGGCCAGCAGCACACCGGCCGCCAATCCCCCGTCGATCACCTTCGCCCGCGAGGCCACCCGCAACAGGATCCAGGCCGTGGCGCAATCCAGGACAAACATGGCCACGACGAAGGCCACCGGAGCCAGCGCGTTGGTCCACCACCCGTTGAAGCCGAGCATGTGGGCCATGGAATCGAGCAGCGACGAACTGGCCAGTGCCAGGGCGCTGGAGGCAATCAGCGCCACGGCCAGGGCCAGCAACAGCAGGCCGTCACGCAGCCTGGAGACCACCGGGTTGGACCGGTCCCGGTTCAGGCCGAAGATGGTGCGGATGCCCTCGCGCAGTCCGGCCAGCCAGCCCAGAGAGGTCAGGACCAGTGCCACCAGGGAAATCGCCAGGGTGAGCCCGAAGCTGCGCAACCCCAGCAGCTGCTCGGGGGTGGCAAGTCCCCCGTGGCCGGTGTCGATCAGCCCGGGGGTTCCGGCGGCAACCATGTCGATCACGCCGTCGCGCAGCACCGGATTGTCGCTGGCAAACAGTCCCAGCACCGCGAATCCCGCCACGAGCATCGCGGCGATGGAGAAGAACATCCGGTAGGCGCTGCCGGCGGCCAGCAGCGGGCCGCGGCGGCGGATATACAGGTTCCACACCCGCACGGGGTAGAGCGCGTAGAACCTGGCGGTGAGCAGGATGCAGAACGCCTTGAAGCGCAGCCAGGGCGTTCCGGCCGCACGCACGGCATAAAGTTCCTGGGTCTTCAGCCGGATGAAGGCGCGAAGTGCGCGCGGCTCCAAGGGAGAGGGCGGCGCCACGACCGGGGCTCCGACAAAGCGGCGGGCCACCACGCCGGGGGCCCGGGTCCCCAGTTCCTCGGCCACGGGGTCAAAGGAAGTAGTCGCGGAATCCGCCGGTTCAACGTCGTAAGTCGAGTCCCACGCCGGCGCCTTGGCGCCCTTAGCGCGACGGCCCGCCAAGGCCCAGCTCCTCACGAAGGGACCAGGCGCCGGCGGCATCAAGGCCAAAGAGGCCGATGGAGTCCACGGTGAAGCTCAAGGATTCGTCCTTGAGCTCTTCCTGGGCGAGGTCCATCGCCGCGTCGTCGGCCTCATGGGCAATCGTGAGATGCGGATGGTAGCCGTAGCTCACCTCATGCTGCATCGGGCCGGCAAGCAACGCGTCGTGCAGCTGCCCGCAGGCCTCGGCGCCCTCCTCGACGTTCAGGTACACCACCGGGTTGATGGGCCTGAAGGTCCCGGTGCCATGCAGGCGCACGGTGAAGGCGGAGGCACGGGCCGCGACCTGGTGCACATGCCTCACCGCCGCATCCCAGTCGGTGGTGGAGCCGGAGACCAGGGTGATGTGTGGTGCAATGAGCGCCGAGCCCTCCCCTCCGTAGCGCTGGCGCCAGGCCCGCAGGGAGTCCTCGAGCGGGGCGGGGATCTCGATGACGACCCCCAGCGCCGTCGCCTCTGCGACGTCGCTGCCGGTCGCCTCCCCCGCCTGGGTGCCCATGGTTAGCGGATCCCACCCAAGGGAGCCATGAAGCCAACACGCTCGTAGACATCGGCAAGGGTCTTGGAGGCGACCTCGCGTGCCTTGTGGGCGCCGGCCGCCAGGATCGAGTCCAGCTCGGCCGGGTCCTCGAGCAGTTCCAGGGTGCGTGTGCGGACCGGGGTCAGCGCCTCGACGACGGCATCGGCCACCGCCACCTTCAGGTGGCCGTACATCTTGCCTTCGAATTCATTGACCAGCGTCGGGATCGGGGTCCCGGAGACTGCCGAGAGGATCTCCAGCAGGTTGGTCACCCCGGGCTTGTTCGCCCGGTCGTGGGCCACGACGGTGTCGGCGTCGGTGACGGCGGACTTGATGCGCTTGGCAACCGTCTTGGGCTCGTCCAGGATGTTGATCAGGCCGTTGGGGCTGGAGGCGGACTTTGACATCTTGGAGGTCGGGTTCTGCAGGTCGTAGATGCGGGCCCCTTCCTTCTTGATGAAAGCCTCCGGCACCACGAAGGTCTCGCCAAAGCGGTGGTTGAAGCGGTTGGCCAGGTCGCGGGCCAGTTCCACGTGCTGGCGCTGGTCATCCCCCACCGGAACGCCCTGGGGCTGGTAGAGCAGGATGTCGGCTGCCATGAGCACAGGGTAGGTGAACAGGCCCACCGAAGCGACGTCCGCGCCGCCCTTGGAGCTTTTGTCCTTGAACTGGGTCATGCGGCTGGCCTCGCCGAAGCCGGTCAGGCAGTTGAGCACCCAGGCCAGCTGGGCGTGCTCGGGAACCTGCGACTGGACGAAGAGCGTCGATTTCTCCAGGTCGATGCCGCCGGCAATGTACTGCGCGGCGGTGACCCGGGTGCGGTTGCGCAGCTCGGCGGGATCCTGCGGCACCGTGATGGCGTGCATGTCCGGGATGAAGAAGAAGGCGTCGTAGTCGTCCTGGGTCTTGACCCAGTTGACCAGGGCACCAAGGTAGTTGCCCAGGTGCAGGGAGTCGGCCGAGGGCTGCATGCCCGACAGGACGCGCGGACGGGTGGTGGTGGCGAGTGAATCGCTCATGCGTGGGGTAGGTCCTTTAGAACTGGTAGTCGACGACCAGCGGAGCGTGGTCGGAGAAGCGCACGTCGTAGCTGGATGCGCGGTCAACGACGGATTTGGTCGCGAGGGCAGCGAGTCCCGGCGTGGCCATGTGGTAATCGATGCGCCATCCGGTGTCGTTGTCGAAGGCCTGCCCCCGCCACGACCACCAGGTGAATGGGCCGTCGACCTCGCCGGCCAGCTCGCGTGCAACGTCCTTGTAGCCGATTTCCTCGCCGAAGAAACGGTCGAAGTAGGCGCGTTCCTCGGGCAGGAAGCCCGAGCGCTTCACGTTGCCCTTCCAGTTCTTGATGTCGAGGGTCTTGTGGCCGACGTTCAGGTCGCCAACCACGAGCACGTGGTCCTTTTCGGACTTCAACGACGGAAGGCGGGAGGTCATCACGTCAAGGAAGCGGTACTTGTCCACCTGCTTGGGGGTGTCGACCTCGCCGGAGTGCACGTAAGCGCTCACCACGGTCAGGACCTTGCCGTCGGCCAGCGCGAAGTCTGCCTCGACCCAACGGCCGGTGGTCTCGAAGTACTCGTCGCCGATGTGGCTGCGCGTGGATACCGGCTCGGCACGCGAGAGGATTGCCACCCCGGCGCGGCCCTTGTCCTTGGCCTCGGCGTGCACGATGTGCCAGCCGTCGCCAATGAGTTCGCGCAGGATCGCATCCGGTGCCCGGACCTCCTGGAGGCACAGCACATCGACGTCACGGGCGGCGATCCAGTCGGCCATGCCGCGCTTGTAGGCCGCGCGGATGCCATTGACGTTCACCGAGGCGACTCGCAACGAGCCGTCGGACTTGGTCAGGATCTCTTCTGAGGTAGGTATCACGCTATCCACCTTACCGATAGTTGTCGAAGGGTTCCCGGCTCTCTGCCGGGGTGTCGCCGAGCCATCGGCGGCTCCGAAAAGTTAGTCGATGACCTCGCCGGTCATGGGCTCTCCGCGTCCGGACGGCTTCATCATGTCACGGGCGTTGGAGGCCGTGATCTCGATGGTTTCCAGGGCGCGGTCAACCATGCCCGCTGCCTCTTCACCGTCCTGGACCCGGTATTCGTTCACGACCTGGGTCTGCACCTGGATGATCTTGAAGGAGTGGTCAAGCTTCAGGTCGCGGTTGCGCGTTGCCTCGTCCAGCACGACGGGGCCGGCGCTTGGGGCGCCCTGGCCACGTGTGGCAGCTGCCGCAGTTGCGGCCTTGAGCTGGGTCGTCATCTTCGCCGCACCACGCTTGAGTCCAAGAACCAGGAACGCCGAGAGCAGCAGCCAGCCCAACGAAATCACCACAACGAGCCAGCCAATGACGTCATTCTGGTTCGCTGCAAAGACGACGGCCACCAGGAAGACAGTGACCATGACGGCCAGGGAGAGGGTCGAGGCATTGATGGTGATTTTTTTGCCCTGCGCGGGGGCCGGTCTACTACCGAGGGGTTCCATGGTCCTATTCTCTCAAACACGTGGCGGCAGGACCGAATCCGAGTATCGATTACGCTTGTTAGCTTAATTGGCGGAATCCTACACTCAAGCCAGATACGTGAGACTGGGGACGCAACGCGGCCACGCCGCATGCGCAGATTCGTGGGGAAATATCATGGCAATGTCATTCGGATTCTTGGGGCCTATTCGTCGCAATATTTCGCGTCCGAACCATCTCAAGGGCAGCCCGCCTCCCCCGGTCAGGACATCGCGACGATTCCTGGCTTTGGCCAGTGCCCTGGCCATGGTCGCAGTCACATTGACTGCCCCCAGCTCGGTGGCGGCAGATCCCTGCGCGCCCGGGGCCAACAAGATCGTCTGCGAAAACTCCAAGCCGGGAACCGATCCCGTTGTATGGGACATCCAGGGAGCCGGAGACGCCAGCATCCAGGGCTTTTCCACCGACATCAGCGTCAACGTCGGAACCCGGGTTGATTTCAAGATCAGCACCAATGCCAGCGCCTACACCATCGACATCTACCGCACCGGCTGGTACCAGGGACTGGGTGCACGCAAGATCGCCTCGGTGAGCCCCAGCGCCTCGCTGCCGCAGAACCAGCCGGCCTGCCGCAACGACGTGGCCACCGAATTGGTGGACTGCGGGAACTGGGCGGTGTCGGCCAGCTGGAACGTGCCGGCCGATGCGGTATCGGGCGTCTATGTGGCCAAACTCGACCGGGCCGATCGTGACGACCAAAGCCACATCACCTTCATCGTGCGCGATGACTCCAGCCATTCGGACATCCTCTTCCAGACCTCGGACCCGACCTGGCACGCCTACAACACCTATGGCGGTTCCGACTTCTACCAGGGAGCAGCCAACGGGCGCGCCTACAAGATCAGCTACAACCGCCCGTTCAACACCCGGGGCGGGATCGAGGCGCGCGACTTCTACTTCGGGAGCGAATACCCGATGGTGCGATTCCTCGAGCGCAATGGCTACGACGTGAGCTACTTCAGCGGCGTCGACACCGACCGCCGAGGCAACCTGCTGACCAACCATAAGTCGTTCCTCTCGGTTGGGCACGACGAATACTGGTCGGTCAATCAGTGGGACAACGTCGAGGGGGCGCGAGATGCGGGTGTGAACCTGCAATTCCTCTCGGGCAACGAAGCCTACTGGCGCACGCGCTACGAGTCTTCGACCGCCGACGGCACCGCTTACAGGACCTTGGTCAGCTACAAGGAAACCTGGGCCAATGCCAAGATCGACCCGAACACACAATGGACCGGAACCACCCGCGATCCACGCTTCGCCCCGTCGAGCGCAGGTGCCGGGCAACCCGAAAACGCACTGACCGGGTCGCTGTACTTCGTGAACAACGGAGACTTGCCCGTCACGGTCAACGCGCAGGAAGGCAAGACCCGGCTATGGCGCAACACGCCGCTGACGACCCTGTCCGGCAGCTCGAGCCGCGCCTTGGCGCCGCACACCATCGGTTACGAGTCCAACGAGTCCCCTGACAACGGCTTCAGGCCCGCCGGCCAGGTGTTCCTCTCCACGACCACAGGTCCCGTTCCGGAATATCTGCAGGACTTCGGCAATTCCGTGGCACCGGGTTCCACCACCCACCACCTGAGTCTGTACAAGGCGGCGAGCGGCGCACTGGTATTCTCCGCCGGCTCTATCCAGTGGACCTGGGGGCTGGACGACGAACACGACGGCAACGGCGCCGCCCCGGATCCGATCATGCAGCAGGCCCAAGTCAACCTCATGGCAGACATGGGCGCCCAGCCGGCCACGCTGATGTCGGGCCTCGTGGCAGCCACCAAGTCGACGGACACGACCGCACCGGGCATCAGCATCACCACGCCTCCGCCGGCGGCTGCCAAGAACGGCAAGAAGTACACGGTCTCCGGCACCGCAGTGGACGCGGGCGGCGGCGTGGTCGCAGGCGTGGAATACTCGACCGACGCGGGGGCCCATTGGCACCCGGCCACCGGAACCGCCAGCTGGTCCTTCAGCTACATCCAGCAGGGCATCGACGGCGAGGCCTTGTGGGTGCGCGGCATCGACGACAGCGGCAACTACCCGGCCACCGCCACCGTCATCCCCCTGACCGTCACCGGACCGTTCAGCGTCTTCGGGGAAACCGTCCCGAGCGCCCCCGACTCGGGCGATCCCTCCCCCGTCGAATTGGGCCTGCGCTTCACCCCGACCACCGACGGCTTTGTCGCCGGCGTCCGTTTCTACAAGAGCACCGCCAACACCGGATCACACACCGGCTCGGTCTGGTCGCTGGGCGGCCAGCGCCTGGCCACCGTGTCCTTCTCGGGCGAATCGGCCAGCGGTTGGCAGGAAGCCAGGTTCGGCTCCCCCATAGCAGTCACGGCGGGAACCGAATACATCGTTTCCTACTCGACGAACACCGGGCACTATGCCTCCAAGAGCTACCTGCTGGCCTACGGGGGCATCGGAATCGATCCGCTCCACGTGGCCGGCGGCTTCGGGGCCACCGCCGCCGGGGTCTACGACACCAACGGATCCATGCCCACCAGTAGCTACGAACAGGGCAACTACTACGTGGACGCGATCTTCGAGTCGCAGGATTCCTCCCCGTTGCGGGCCTACAACCCCAGCCCCCTCGACACCGCGAAGAGCGTGCCGTTGGGAACGCCGATCGCCGCGACGTTCTCCCGGGCCGTGCAGCCAGGGACCGTGAACATCTCCCTGAAGACCGCTGCGGGCACCTCCGTGGCCGGGTCCACGGGTTACGACTCGACCTCGCGCCGCGCAACGTTCACCCCTGCCAGCGCCTTGGCCATGGGCACCGGCTACACGGCCACGGTGTCCGCCCAGGACGCGCTTGGCAATGCCGTCAGCAGCGGCAATAGTTGGAGCTTCACGACCGTGCTGGCCGATGCCGCCCCCGGGGATTGCCCGTGCGGTCTTTATCAAGACTCCGCGGTTCCAACGACCGGCCTGATCGACGACCGGACCCCACTGACCCTGGGCATGCGATTCATCCCCACGGAAGCCGGCAAGGTCGCCGGAGTCCAGTTCTACAAGGATGCGGGGAACATCGGCGCCCACACGGGCAAGTTGTACACGGCCAACGGCACACAGCTGGCAACCGTCAACTTCGCCAACAACAGCGCCTCCGGCTGGCAATATGCCGCTTTCTCAACGCCGGTGAACGTGAGTGCCAACACAGAGTACGTGGTTGCCTACACGACAGAAGGCACCTATTCGGTGACGCCCAACGGGCTCCTTGATGCCAAGACCTTCGGCCCGCTGCGCACCACCGCCAATGCCGGAGCCTTCATCTATTCGACCGGATTCCCCAACAATGCCACCAGTACCGATTATCTGGTCGACGTGGCGTTTGTTCCGGACGGAGCACAGGCCGTCAACGTGGTCTCACGCTCCCCCCTGCCGGGTGCGACCGACGTGCCTGTCACTTCCACTGTCGTGACCGTCCTGAACCAGCCAGTGGCCGCCGGCTACCAGTACACGCTCACCGGCCCGGCCGGGGCCGTGGCCGGCGCGGTGTCCGTCTCGAGCGACGGCAAGACGCTGACGTTCACGCCAACCCAGTCGCTGTCCAACGGCAAGCCATACACAGTGGCACTCAAGAACGTCACCAGCACCTCCGGTGCGGCGCTGCCGGACCAAAGCTGGTCCTTCTACACGGCCAGTGCCGACGGTACGCCCTCGACGTTCCTGGGTACGCAAGTGCCCGCCAACCTGGACCCGCAAGACAACGGGTCCGTGGAGCTCGGCGTGCGTTTGCAGACCAGCAAGGACATCGACGTTGCGGCTATCCGGTTCTACAAGGGCACCCTGAACACCGGCGTCCATACCGGTTCGGTGTGGAGCGACACCGGAACACGCCTGGCCACCGCGACCTTCGCCAACGAAACAGCATCCGGCTGGCAAACGGTAGTGCTCAGCAATCCGGTGCGCATCGCGGCAAATCAGACGTTCATCATTTCCTACCTCGCCCCGAATGGCGGCTACGCCTACACCGCAGGTGACTTTGCGCAGCCGCGCACCGTCGGTGCGCTGAGCACCGTGGGAAGCAACGGGCTCTTCGTCTATGGGGCAGGAGGCACTGTCCCGAGCAACTCGTGGAACGACACGAACTACTTCGTGGACCTCGTCTACAGCACCGTGGCAGCCCCGGCGCCTTCTCCGACGCCGACCCCGACGCCAAGCCCCACCGCAACTCCGACGCCGACGCCGACGCCGACTCCAACGCCGACACCGACACCGACACCGACACCGACTCCAACGCCGACTCCGACGCCGACGCCGACGCCGACAACAGTGAACCTGTTCGGGTCCACGCTGCCGCTGCTTTCGGATTCTCTGGACACCCGCTCGATTGAAGTCGGGCTGAGGTTCAGCACCACCGTTCCGATCACGGCCCGCGGGGTGAGGTTCTACAAGGAGAGCACCAACACCGGAACGCACACCGGAAGCATCTGGAACAACTCAGGGCAACGGCTGGCCATGGTGACGTTCACCGGGGAAAGCACCCGCGGATGGCAAAGCGCCACCTTCGCCACGCCGGTGGCGCTGCCGGCCGGAACCTACACGGTCTCGTACCTGGCACCCAGGGGCCACGTCTCCACCACGTCCCTGTACTTCGCCAAGTCCTTCACCGACGGGACCATCACGGCACCCACCAGCAACGGCCGGCACCGCTACGGAACCGGAGGTGTCATGCCTTCCTCCACCACCTCGTTACGCAACAACTACTTCGTGGACCTGATCTACTCACGGCCATAGGCGCTACGCCCACAGCCGTTTCGGACCCGTGGTCGCCCTCCATCCAGTTCCTCAGCGCTGGATGGAGGGCGACCACGCACGTTAAGATGCACTTCTTCAGGGCTCCGGGCAACTGCCTGCCAGGGTGACGTTCACCGGCGAAAGCACTCGCGGTTCGCAGGGTGCCACCGGTGCCACGCCGGTGGCACCGGTGGCCGGCATCTACACCGTCTCGAAGCGGGCACCCGGGTGCCGTATCTCGACCACGGCACTCTTCTTCGTCAAGAAGTCAACCGACGGGACCCTCGCGGCGGCCGCCAGCAACGGCAGGTACGACTATGGCACCGACGATGTCATGAATTCGTCCGCCACGTCGTAGCGCACAACTACTTCGAGGACCTGCTCGACTCACGGCCGCAGGCCAAGGCCTCACGACAACTTCCGCAGCGGAGTCATCCTCGATCCAGCTCCTCAACGCTGGATGGAGGGCGACCACGCATGTTCAATGAATATCTTCGGCGAGGACCCGGGCACGAGGTCCAAGGAGAAGATATCCGCATCCCCCGGGGCCTCGTCCCGTGGTTGGCCAAAGAGCAAGGTGCTTGAATCCAGCCATTCGAGCTGGTCGTCAAAACCGGATTCCAGCGGGTAGAGCTGCTCGGTCTGCTTGGCGATGTCATACACCGCAATGTCCCAATGGGCCGGTACTGAATCAACGCGGCGCTTCTTGTAGGCGATGAACTTGCCGTCCGGGGAGATCGATGGGCATTCCGCATTCTCGACCACGGCACGCATGGTCTTTTCCGTCAGGGATCCACGCATCAGCCAGGTCTGCTTCCCCGATGCCGCCGTCGCGTAAAAGGTCTTGGCGTCTTTGGCGAAGGTCACGCCCCAGAAGTTTCGATCTTCGGCAGTGATCTTTTGGTCACCGACGAAGATGCCGAAATCCTGCAGGTTCCCGTAGTCAGTTCCCCCGGGTGCAGCAATCGTCGTCTGGGTGGAGAAGCCGACGAATTCATAGGATTCGCCGGTAATGAAGGCGGTGGTACCGACCATTCCGGTGGCGGAGACCCGGGTGCGGCTTGGCTCCCCCGGCAGGGGGCGTTGGGCCAACAGGTGCCCGCCAATGCTGTAGACGGTCGAATCGTAGCTCGTGTTCATGCCACGTTGGGCGCTCAGGCAGGAGAGCATCCCGCCGGTGCGGTACACCCGGTCGCAGGACAGTCCGGTAGTGGTTCGTTGCCCGTCCGGGGCGTCCAGGGGAACCCAAGCGACCCTGCCATAGTCTTCACTGTCCCGGGTGTCGCGGAAGACCACCGCGTTCGCCAACGGGATCTGTGCGATGCCTTCCGGGTTTTCCTGGGCTGCCATTGCAGGGGTTTGCGTTCTTTCCCTGAACCCCATGAACGAGTTCACCGCGAATCCCGCGGCGGCAAGAAGCGCGACCAAAACCATGGCAGCGACAATGAGCTGGCGTTTGGGTTTCACCGAACTATTTTCCAACCTCGTAGGTGCCAAAGGCAGCGACGGTGGTGGCGCCCGTGGGCGCGGTCCGCACCGTGGCAGCCATGGTGTCATTCCCGAAGCCCAGCGTGATGCTCTTGGCACCATCGGCGGCCGTGCCCCGCGTGGCGACCCAGCCGCGCTTGGCCGCCTCGGACTCGTAGAATTTCAGCACAGCCTCGACGCTCATTGAGGTGCGGTAATTGACCGCGACCTGAACGTTTCGTTTTTGCGTGCTGACCGAGGAATCTATGATGCGTGCCCCTTGCGGGATGGGCATCGCCTTGGTGGGGAACCCGGATGTGAGTTCCCCCTTGGCGGTGCCTTCCTTCGGAATGGTTCCGGAGAGCACCGGAGCCTTCTTCACCGATTTGGGCAGCGTGGTGGCACTGGGCTTGGAGCTGGCGGGAACTTCGAGCTTGGGTGACGCTATTGCCGAGCCGGATGTCGAAGTCGGCGCTGAATTGCGCGTCGAGCCCGTTGCCTTCGATCCCGTGGCACTGGATGCCGGTGGCTCCGACGATGGCTTTTTTGTGGTGGCTCTCGTAGCGGTGCTCTCACTGCTTGGCGCGCTCACGTTCGCACCGGAGGAAGTGGCTGGTGTTGTGGCCGTTTCTGTGGCGCTCGGACTCGGATCGCTACCGGCCACGCTGGCAGCCGGCGTGCGCGCAGCAACGTTGAAGGCAATAGATGCCCCCACGAAAACCACGATGACGGCGAGCGCCCAAGCAAGCCATTTCTTGTTCTGCATCTGTCCCCACTAAATGCGATCGGCCGCCTTCAAACGGCCGTGGCCCCAAGCCAATTGTTCCCTGTGGCTAGCGTACAACCAGGCGCTGGCGTACGCCATGGTTAATGCTTCAACGTACGGTCTTGCTCAACATCAATTCCGAATCCACATCGGCAGATTGCCCCACGGAAGCACACATCATTCGTGGGACACTCTGCCCGATACTGGAATTTATGTTGGCGAAGACACCCGAAAACTACAGCCTGACCGGATAGCGCTTCGCGCTGACGACGATATCTTCGCTGGCCGATTCGTCGGCTTCGTGGGCTAAATTGACCAGGCCAATGTACGCTGCCTCTTCCGCCGAGCGGGCAACTACCGTCGATGTCCACGTGACCAAATGTGTATCATCTACACCCGTGATTTCCACTGACTTGATGAAATAAGAATCCCAGTCACGCAGGGGAATTTCTTCTGTTGTGGCACTCAGTCCGAACCAGTCGAATTCTCTATTCATGAGCAATTCCCGGAAACTCTCAAGAGGATCTCTAGGGTCATCCACCGGAAAATCACATTCGATGCTGACGGAGTAGGACTTTTGGGGATGGTCCACGGCAGCCCACTTCGGCATACGCTCAGAGATAGCGTCCCACTGGGCGTCGGTGAGCGCCCAAGGATTTTTGCCTACGGGGCCATAGGGCTTGAACATCACAAACCCCTCGAAGCGCGGGTCCTCCTTCAACTCCACCCGCGTCACACGAGCATCGCGGAACCAGTGAGTGAAGTGCATATGGACTGAACGGCGGAGCTTATCCTCCTCCGTCTTAAGGTGATAATCCGGGTCGTGATAACGCATACCGGTTTCTGATACGACGCCGAGTGCTACAGCACCAGCGATTTCACCTGCCCCCATTTGCCAGAGCACCAACCGGTCACCAACCTGAGGATTCGTACCGGACCGATCTGCGACGGGCCAAAATGGCTCCGGCTCTTCGGCGTAGGCAATCTGCTGCGCGTGCTCTTCCACGGTTTCGACGTCGACCTGAATCAACCAAGTGTCTATTGCGTCCATGTTGCAACTCCCCCAAGTCATTGGATCCGCAGGACCGGACCCTAAAGCAATAGTGGCATTTCATTCAGGGTCTGAACAGGCCCTTGACGAAATCGTTGGGGATTGTTGGCGAACCGCCGGTGCGAGACGTACGCAGTGCTTCAGGCCGGTTCGAGGTGCCCGGTCCTCGCCTTTGGCCCTTTAGGCATAGGAGGCATGCACAACGGCGGCACTGCCTGCTTCGAAACGAACACGGTAGTCTGTGCGATTCAGCGCATGGTCCAAGACTTGGTGAAGAAACGGGAAACCAGCGCGAGTTGGCGTGAATCCCTCGATGACGGTACGCAATTGAATTCCTACCTGGCTGAGATTCAATCCGTCGGCACCGCGTACCTCGACTTCGTGCCCCAGCGAACCAGCGGTAAATTCCCTGCGGACAGCATCCACAACAACTCTCTGTGCTCGCGTTGATAGGGCATCCGGCGCTGCCAACACACCCACAGGATTGGGCGCGGTGATATCTGCTGCCGCCGTGGGCACCTGTGGCGAACCGATTTTCATGATTCCCAGCGCACAGTACGTAGCCAAAAATTCGGTCAGAGTTCTGGACCCGCATGCCTTGTAGCCAAGTCGTGGATACTCGCTGCGCAGGCGGCTTCCCAACCCGGCAGCGTTGACCCTGTTGTCGACCACAAGCTCAGGGCTCTGCTCGATGAGCCTATAAATGGTGCGTCGAAACTCCGTGATGGCCGAGAACTTGCTCCGATCCGGAAACTGCTCCGTTCGGACCACCATGAACTTGGGTTGCTGGATGGGCTTCTTCTGTGCGGCCGCGGCAGAAGCCTTGGGAACTGTCTTCACAGTTGCAGCAGCCAATGATGCGGGTGCTTTCAACGGCCGCTCCGAAACCGGTACGTGGACCATCGACATCGGAATTTGGTGGTATTCATCGGCAACGGACTTCAAGAGCGAATTGACAAACCCGGAATCCGGATCATTGGTAGAGACCACAATCACGAACTTGTTGAGGGCGTGAAGCCTGCGAACCAAGGGAATGAACCCTCCATCCCCGGTGGCAATCACAAACACGTCAATCCACGGCGACTCGTGCGCAACCGAAAGGACATCCACGCACAACTCAATGTCGGCAGCGTTCTTGACTTGCTTGTCAAAAGAAAAAATCTGAACCGGCTCGATGCCAATTTCAAGGATTTCTCTCTGGAAGCCGGCCATCACGGGACTCCCCCAATGGGCAAAAGCGCGAACCACGGCGGTGTGTGAGCCGACACCGGATTTCCGCACAATGCTCTCAATGCCGGTCACCAGCTCACCAAGCCGCAGCCCCGTGCTACCCGCTGCTTTGCCGCCAACGAGGTTTTCCATGTCAATGAACACAGCCACATTGCGCTGTGCCGATTTGGCATCCCCCATGCCCATGCTTCCGATCCCCCAATCATTCGCCCATTGGATACCTTCCCCAAGGTCCAAAGTGTGCGAATCTTCGTTCCATTCGTCTTGGCAGAGAATCCGGAAAATCACTGCACATATTGCTTGGATTCTGAAAAGGGGTTGCCTCGTCGGGTCGGGTTTGTGCGAGCACTCATCCTTTTCCACCACCTGATGACGCCATATGTGGCGACAATCCGGCTTGGCACC
The DNA here is from genome assembly GCF_046714615.1 of Paeniglutamicibacter sp. Classification (NCBI taxonomy): domain Bacteria; kingdom Bacillati; phylum Actinomycetota; class Actinomycetes; order Micrococcales; family Micrococcaceae; genus Paeniglutamicibacter; species Paeniglutamicibacter sp. The sequence goes on along the minus strand of NZ_JBKKAP010000118.1, from coordinate 9,176 downwards.
ACTGCACTGCGTCGTTGGTCGGGCAGGCGCCCCCGCACCGGCCCGACCAACGGTGTCCGCTCAGTCGTCGCGGGACTCCTTCACCCGTGCCACCAACTGGGTCGGATTCACGAACCTCAGCGCAACCACCAGGATGATCAGCATCATCGCGGTGTAGAGCACGCCCATGCTGGAGACCAGCTGCCGGGCCTCGCCGCCGCCGGAGGATGTCATGGCCCGGTAGATCGCCACCACCAGGGTGTCCGAGGTCGGACCGGAGACCAGGTAGGTCAGCTCGAACATGCCGACCGTCCTGACCAGGACCAGGATGGCGGCCGCCAGGATCCCCGGAATGAGCAGCGGGGCGAGGATCCGGGTGAAGACCCGGCGCATGCTCGCACCTGACATGCGGGCTGCATTCTCGATGGCCGGGTTGATCTGTTCGATGAACGGGGTCATGGTCAGTATCACGAACGGCACCGACGGCACCAGGTTCACCAGGATGACCGCCACCACCGTGCGGCCCAGGCCGAAGTTGTACATCACCGTGGCCAACGGGATGCCGTAGGTGATCGGCGGCATCAGCACCGGCAGCAGGAACAGTACCGTAACCAGCTTCTTGAACGGGAAGTCCCGGCGCGCGAGCACGTAGGCGGCAGGCACCCCGATCAGGATCGACAGGACGACGACGGTGAAGGATGCTCCGAGGGTCACCAGGACGATCTGGCTCAGGTTGAACCGTTCCCAGGCCCCGGTGTACCAGTCGAGGGTAAATGTCTCGGGCAGCCACGCGTCGAACCACGGCTTGCCGAACGAGTCGACCACGACGCTGGAGATGATGCCGGCCAGGAAGATGAAGAAGGCAGCGATACCCGCCCAGACGAACCAGGTGCCAGGCGAGGCGATCAGCGCCCCCTCGCCGGGAGGCCGGGAGGGCTTGGCATACGGCTTCCTGCCGCGCTTGCGGGCGGGTCCGGGTTCCGGCGCCGACTCGACCATGGGTGTGATTGCCATTATCCCTTGCCTCCTGTTGAACCCTTGTAGAGGAACGAACGCCACAGCAGCACCACGGCGATCACCACCAGCTCCACGACGCCCATCATGATGGCGATCGTCGAGGCCATGGCGTAGTCCTGCTGTTCGCCGAACGCGCGGTAGGCCATCAGCGCCATCACCCTGGTCTCCCCCAGCGGGTCACCGACCAGCCGGGCCGAGGGGAAGACGCTGAACGCCAGGACGAAGGTGAGGATGAAGGTGGTTGCCAGCCCCGGGGCGAGCAGCGGAAGGATGATGCGCCGAAATCGCTGTTTCCAATCCGCGCCCAGGGTTTTTGCCGCGGCCTCGATCGCCGGGTCGATGCCCGAGAGGTAGGAGGAGATCAGCAGGAACGCGAACGGGAACCCGGAGATGACCAGCGAGAGCATGACACCCAGGTAGTTGTTCACGATCGGGAACGGTTCGTTGATGATGCCCGCCTCCATCAGGAAGCGGTTGACCCAGCCCTGGCGCCCTCCAAAGATCAGCAGGCCCTGGGCCGTGAGGACCGTGCCGAGGGTGATCGGCAGGACCAGCAGGGTGGAGAGCAGTCGCTTGCCGCGGAACCGGTGGCGCAGCTTGAAGGCGATCGGCACCGAGACCAGCACGTTGAAAAGCGCCACCGGCAGGGCCAGCCGCATGGTGATCCAGACCGAGTCGAAGAGGAACGGGTCCTTGAAGAACGCGACGTAGTTGGCGAGGAAGCCGCCTCCCCATTGCTCCTGGGTCCGTGGCAGCGGCTGGAAGGTCAGGCCGATGCCGTAGGTGAACGGATAGACGAAGAGCACGAGCCCGAAGAGCAACGCCGGGATGAGCATGAGCAGCTGGCTGTCAATGCCGCGCTCCGCCAGCCGGTGCCGCCGGCTGGCCGAAGCCTTCGGGCGCGGTGCAGTCTTGAGGGTACTCATCCGCGCACCTGCAGGAGTTCCTGCTCCTCGGCGGAGACGGCGGCCAGCGAGGTGCGGTAGACCAGTGCCCTGGCCGGATCCAGCACCAACCTGACGGTTTCCCCGGGCGTCGGGGCATACTCGGAATGAACGAACAGGTTCTTGCCTGTGGACGTGTTCACCCCGACGGCGAATTCGCGGCCCTGGTACTCGACCACGGACACCGTCGCCTCGAACGTGTTGCGTCCCTCGGTCGGCTGTCCCTCGCGGGCGACCACGAGGTCGTGCGGGCGGATGGCCACCCTCACCTCGTCGCCGGCGGCCGCGGGCTGGACCATCGTCGCGTTCAGCAAGAGTCCGTTGCCCTCGACCTTTGCGGAGGAACCGGAGACCGAGACCACCTTCAAGTCCAGCAGGTTGCGGTATCCCATGAAGTCGGCCACGTGCCAGTTGGCCGGGTTGTCGTGCAGTTCGGCAGGGGTGCCGACCTGCTGGACATGGCCCTCGCGCAGCACCACCAGCCGGTCCGCGAGGCTGAGGGCTTCCTCCTGGTCGTGGGTGACGTAGATGGTGGTCAGTCCGAGGGACTGGTGCAGCCGGCGGATTTCGGTGCGCATCTCCAGCCGCAGCTTCGCGTCGAGGTTGGACAGCGGCTCGTCCATGAGCACCAGCCGCGGCTCGATCACGATGGCGCGGGCGATGGCCACGCGCTGTTGCTGGCCGCCGGAGAGCTGGCCGGGCAGCTTCTTGGCGTGTTCCTCCAGCTTGACCAGGGCGATGGCTTCCTTGACGCGGCGGGAGATTTCCGCCCGCGGCCGGTTGCGCATCTGCAGCCCGAACGCCACGTTCTTCTCCACCGTGAGGTGGGGGAAGAGCGCATAGTTCTGGAAGACCATCCCGAAGTCCCGCTTTTCGGAGGGCAGGACGTCCACACGCTTGTCGTCGATGAGGATCTGCCCGTGGGTCAGTGGCAGGAGTCCGGCAAGGCAGTTCAGTGCCGTCGATTTCCCGCAGCCCGACGGTCCGAGCAGGGCGATGAACTCCCCCGCCCGGATCGTCAGGTTGAGGTCGACCAACGCGTCGTGGCCTCCAAAACTGCGTCCTACGTTTTTCAGTTCAAGGGATCCGAATGCGTTGGCCGAAAGTGGCATGGTTACTTGACCTCGAACTTTCCGGCGCCGATTTTGCGGTCCCAGAGATCGAATGCCTTGACCATCTTCTCCGGGGTCAACGGGGTCACCTTGTCCTTTTCCTCGATCAGCGCGTCGTACCAGTCGCGGCCGAACTCGGCGATGGTGTCCTGGCTCTTCTGCGGTGCCTTGTCCAGGGTGGCGCCCTCGATGGCCGGGCCGGGGTAGAAGTAGCCCGAATCGTAGGCCTTGGCGTTCTGCTCGGGGGTGAGCATGTCCTGGAGCATGAGCAGGATCGCGGAGATCTTGTCTGCCGACTGGCCCTTCGGGACTACCGCGTAGTGTGCGTCGGTTACCCAGGTGAAGTCGTCAAATGCAGCTGCCTCGATCTTGTTCGGCTCGCGGTTGTCGGCCCTCGGCTCGATGTCCCAGCCGGTGGTGGTGGGGATCAGCGACCAGGTTCCGTCGGACATGTTCGTGATGACCTGGCCGGTGCCGGTCGGGTAGTTGTCGATGGTGGCACCCAGCTCCTCCAAGTAAGCCCAGGTCTTGTCCCAGCCCTTCTCGGGATCGGTCGGGTCCGAGTCTCCCAGGATGTAGGGCAGGCCCATCAGGAAGGTGCGGCCGGGTCCGGAGTTTGCCGGGCGGGCGTAGCCGAACTTGCCGGGGTTGGCCTTGGCCCAGGCCAGGACTTCCTCGGGGGTGCTCGGGACGTCCTTGACCACGTCCGGGTCGTACTGCAGCAGCGGTCCGGACGGGTAGTAGGTGACGACCGCGCCGAAGCCGCCGGCAAGTTCCTGCATGGCGGCTGCCGGTTCCAGGTAGTTCGCCTGGTTGGAGAGCCGGTCGCCGTACTCCGTCACGAGCGGGACCCACAGGTCCTGCCCAATTCCGGCGGAGAGTCCGTCGTTGCCGGTCAGGACCAGGTCAACCTGCAGATTCCCGCTGTCCACCTGCGGCTTGATGGTGCCTACCAGGTCCGGCGCGCCGCCGGTCTCCCACGTGACGGAGGAGATGACATCCGGGTTTGCCGCCGCAAAGTCCTCGACCATCTGGCCCGTGAGCTTCTGGTTTCCCGCGACATCCAGAATATGCAGGCTAACGGGGGCGGAGGGTTTGTCCGGCACCTCTCCGCCGCTTGCGGCAGGGCTTGTGTTCGTCGAGCCGGTGTTCGGCGCCGCACATCCAGTCATTGCCAAGGCGAGCACGGCGACTGTAGACGCAAGATATTTGATCTTTCGAGCCTTCATATCGTGTTCCTTCATCCTTTTTCTCTCTGGACGTGGGTGCCCAGAAGTTGCGAGTCATCCGCCGAGGGCGGATGTGGTGGTGCTAGATGGCGACGCCGCGGGGCGGGGCCTGGCGACACCTGTCGATTCCCGGACGACCAGTTCAAACGGAATTTCGTGGCAGTCCGTCGTGCGTGGCGAGCCCTGCAGTGCCTCGAGAAGCGCGTCGACGCTGGTCCGGCCCATCTGCACGCGGGGGAAGTCGACGGTGGTCAGGGTGGGCCAGACCAGTGTGGAAACCGGGACGTTGTCGAAGCCCGTGACGCTGATGTCCCCCGGCACGCTGAGGCCACGCTGCCGGAGCCGGTCCATGAGCCCGACGGCGACCAGGTCGTTGAAGGCAATGACCGCCGTCGCGCCGCTGGCGATGGCCAGGTCCCCTGCGTGGATGCCGCCGGTGAAGACCGGCTGGAAGTTGCCGAGATCGACCAGCTCGAGTTCCGGGAATTCCTGCCCCGATGCCGTAAAGGCGTGCACTCGCTGGAGGTTCGACCAAGAGGTCTGCGGGCCGCCCGCGTAGGCGATTCTGCGGTGCCCCAGCGCCATCAGGTGGCCCATGACAGATCGGAAACTCTCCGCATGGTCGAAGGTGATCGAGGGTACTTCCGGGACGCGCCGGTTGACCAGCACGAGCGGCATGTCCCGGGAAAGCTGCTGGATGCTGGCATCGGTGCCTCGCGCCGAACAGACGATGACACCGTCCACCTGCCGGGAAAGACCCCGGATGATTTCACTTTCGACCGAGACGTCCTCGTCCGTGTCGGCAACGAAGACGGCATAGCCGGCGGTCCGTGCTCTGGCCTGCACGCCCTTGGCCATGGAGCCGAAGAACGGGTTCTCGAGGTCCGGAACGACCAGACCGATGGCGCCGCTGCGGCCGGTGATGAGGTTGCGGGCGTTGAGGTTGGGCGTGTAACCGAGCTTCCGTGCAGTCTCCTGCACTCGGGCTCGGGTGGCTGCGTTCACCATTTCGGGCGAGGACAGTGCGCGGGACACCGTGGAGATGGAAACTCCGGCAATCCGGGCAATATCGCGAACGGTTACAGCCACCCCCACACCACCTTGTATCAGATCCTGCCCCAATGCCGACAGCAATGACCTGCTGTGACATGAAACATACTGCAAGCGTTTGCAGTTCACGTCAAGCCTTTTTTGCGGCAGCTCAAGTAAAGAGTTGGTAACGGGCCGGACTGTCGTCAAAGGGTTGTCACTATCAGACGGGCCGGGCCTGGATTCGCCAGGTCGTGGAGTCACGCAACATCACCTGCCGCGGCATTACCACGGGCCGAACGGACCGGGAATGCGCACGGGGAGCCGAGTGTTCGCCGACATCGCAGTCGGTTCCTCGTCTTTTGTGGACCTGGCAGGGTCGATCGGGCCGATAGCTATCCGCTTTAGGCAAGGGCGAAGTCATGAGGTTGTCGAGCCGCTCCCGGGTAACCTCCAAGCAAGCGTGGACCCTGGGCTAAACAAGCCCTTCCTGCCGGACGATAAGGACAAGTTCCGTCGTGGCCAAATCCAGCTAACGCCATCGCTTCTTGTCCACCCGAATATTAGTGCGAAGCTACCCCAATGTCAGTCGGATTTCGTCCACGATGTCGACGCTCACCAGCTGACCAAGCAAAACGGATGCTTCTGCGGATCAAGGTACACACGGTAAGTCTTGGAGCCCGCTCCCATTGACGTTGCACCCATGGACAGGACCTCGGCTTCGGCCAGATCAAGGTCCTTGACCTTGACGTCAATGTGGGCCTGCTGCGGATGCAGGTGCCCGGGCCACTCCGGGGCGACGTAGGGATCCACCCGTTGGAAGGCTATGGCCGGGCGGTCGGGCGCATCGCCGATGCCCACCCAATCGTCGTCGTTTTCGATTCGGACCATACCCAGCAGCTCCTCATAGAAGCTGGCCAACGTATCGGGGTTTTCGCAGTCAATAACCAATGCTTGCCATGAGCCAACCATGTCCGCACGCCCTTCCAAGGTCTGGTGTGTGTGGGTCTTCCTGCCCCATAAGTATGCGCCGTTGGTTACTACGCGGCCACAGTAATTTCGATCGAAGACAGGTGTTCGCGGATGTATGGTCCGTACTCATGGCCTCGGGCCCTGAGCCCAATCTGCCGACTGATTGCACCCCATGCCGAGCATGGCATGACGCATTTGATTTGCGATGCCTCGCATGAGGAGAGCTATCAAAGCCAGGAAGCCATAGGGGGCAGCTCGTTGACCACTGGTCGCGGCGGTGCATTGAACCGATCCCCGCCATACTGCGGTGGATTTGGGTGCTGTCGACCGGTCAACATATAACCCGGGATTCGCCCATTCAAGCATGGTCGTCAAATTTCGAAGCGCACTTTCTCATCATGCCGGACCGAGCCAGTGCGAGCGAACATGCCTAATCACCAGCCGGTTGTAAACCCTAATCTGCTTCTCACTCAAAAACGACCAACATGCGGTATTTCGTTGTTCGAGACGCCGAGAAGAATGAAAAGAGAATAAATCTTGAAGCCCCTTTACAGAATAAAAGTTCTCTCCTAGACTCCAAGCTAGGTGCCAACGGTTGGGGAACCGTTTGGGGGGCTGCCAGAGGCAGTAGGCATCGGATGGGGTCTAGATACTTGGGGACCACTTCATTCCTTCACAATTTCTCATCAAGAATGATTCGCTGGGGGGCGATAGATTTCGCACCTTCTTGACGTAGAAAATGGAGAAACATCATGAACACCATGCTCGCAAACATCTACTTTGCCATGCAGACCGTCGGCAACAAGCTTCGCCGCGCAGAAAAGGGAGCGACCGCAGTCGAGTACGGCATCATGGTCGCAGGCATTGCCGTCGTCGTCATGGTCGCCGTCTTCCTGATCGGCACGAACCTGGACCTCATGTTCGACAAGGTTGGGACCCAGATCGCGCCTGCTGCGCCTCCCGCCACCTAACCGCAAGCGACACAACCGGGATCCACTCGCGCAGTTCGAGATGGGCGGGTCGGAAACGACCCGCCCATCTCATTTCACACCACATCCGCTTCACGGCCCACTTGGGGAGGGTAGGAGCATGTGATTTCCGGCGACCAAAAGTAGTCCATTTCAGTGCTAAGAACCAAGCCGTTTCAGCATGGTTTCAGGCCATTTCGACAGCCCTGATTGCGGCCGCGGATCGTCATGACGTTTGCCCACGGAGATCGCTGCATCGTGTGGGCAGCACGAGCGGCAGGCTCCGGTTAGGGATGACGCCACGGTTGTCGGTCAAGCGGCCTTAATTCTTATTCTGACTAGTATTTTTCGCCTTTATGAAGATGCCGTGAGCCACTTTTCCCGCGGAGGCTCGCTGGGACGACGGCATAAGACCGCATCCGGGACCAAACCGCGCCGCATGGTTTCTGGCTCATCGTTGTTCCCGCGTTCACCTCACGCCTGCCATCAGTGTGCTCGCCTGCCGCGTCATGGCCGCGACGGCTTGGGGCGGGGTGAATCGGGCTCTCCGACTTTAAGCGTGGTGACCGGGTGTTCAGCACGGCCGGAGGCGTGCCGTGTACAACAATATCCGCCATCGGTAGTTGTGGTGGTTGACGTATCCCCGGCCGATCCGCTTGATGTTCTTGGCGGTGAGGTTGGCGGCCTCGCTGCGGGCGTTGGTGAGTCTGGTGAGGCAAAAGGTTTCCAGTTCCGTTTTCCAGGCGGTGAAGGTCCGGAACAGGGACTTGGCTTCGTGCATGCCGGTGGCCTTGACGGAGGCTTCGAGCTTCGCCCAGGCGGCTGCGAATGATTCCCGGTCACGTGTTTTCAACAGGTCACGGACGTGTTCCTTGATGGCGTAGACGACCCCGAGTTCGACATCCGATGCCAGGACTTCCTTGAGCCTCTCCGTCTGCTTGTTGGAGAGCTTCTCGATGTTGCAGGTCAGCAACTTGCGGTATTTGTAGGCCGGGTCGGTGATCCGCCCGCGGCGGCCGTGGGTGTCATGGGAACGGCGCCGGCGCACCGCGGTGATCATCTGGTTGGCACGCTGGATGATGTGGAAATGGTCAACCGAGATCCGGGCGGCGGGCAGGGAGTCGCGGATGGCCTTGCGGAATTCCGCGGACATGTCCATGGCGACGTACTCGATGTTCCGCCTCCATTGCTCGGGGCGCTGGGACATCCAGCTGGTCACGGCCTTGCCTCGGCGCCCGTCCACGATGTCAAGGATCGTGCCGGTGTCCAGGTCCGTGAACACGATCGACCACGGCTCAACCCGCATCATTTTTCCCGTGGTGCCCAGCACGAAACGGACCCGTCGGAATCGGTGCTCGTCCACTCCGAGCCGGCGCACCAGGCGCCGGTCCACGTCCAGGACAATCTGCTCGGTCACCAACAACTTGCGCATGACCGTGGGCCAGGAGACGCCGTGCGCCTTGGCGATGCCGCTGACCGCGCGCAGCTCGTGGACGGCGTCCTCCACGATTTCCCCGACCAACCTCGTGGTCAGCCGCGACCTCAAGGGCACCTGATCGGTGACCTGCACGAACGTCCGCTTCGGGCAGGCATCCTCCTGGCAGACCAGACGCCGCTTCCTGACTAGCACCTCCAGGCCCTTGCCGCCGCAGGCCACGTCCTTGACCCGGTGCACGGGCCGGGCCTGGATCCGCCGAGAGAACACCCCGCACGCAGGGCACGGAGCCTCGGGATTGCGGGGCTCCACCAGCACCGAGCGGGAATCACCAGATCCTTCTACGCCCAGCACCGCATAGTCGTCAAGATTGAACAGGGTCGACGCAGCATCGCCTGCGCCCGTAGTATTTAACACGGCTCGTGGTCCTTGGAATTATGAATGTCTTAGTCAACACCCATAATTCCGTAGGGCTGCGGGCCCTACTTATT
>NZ_JBKKAP010000117.1:0-24964 GCF_046714615.1 Paeniglutamicibacter sp. | reverse complement strand
CCCGGCGCCGCCCGCCCCCCCCCCCCCCCCGCCACCCAAAAGCAAGGAAACAACTCCCCATGACCAGCACCACCATCCCACAGTCACTGACCATGAGCGGGGACTCGGCAGCGGAATTGAGCGAAACCTACAAGTACCTGCACGCCAACCCCGAGCTGTCCATGCAGGAACACAAGACCGCCGACTTCCTGGCCAAGCGGCTCGAGGATCTGGGCCTGGAGGTGTTCCGCTGCGGCGGCACCGGGGTCGTGGGCGTGCTGCGCAACGGCGAGGGCCCTGTCATCGGGATGCGCGCCGACACCGACGGGCTGCCGGTCCTCGAGGACACCGGTCTGGACTACGCCAGCACCGCCACCGGATTCCTCGATGACGGCACCGAGGTCCCGACCATGCACGCCTGCGGCCACGACACCCACATGGCCACCGCGCTGAAGACCGCCGAACTCTATGCCGGCGCCAAGGACGCGTGGGCCGGAACCATCGTGTTCGTGCTGCAGCCCGGCGAGGAAACCGCCGCCGGCGCCCGCGCCATGGTCGAAGACGGGCTCTGGGACAAGGCGCCCAAGCCGGAGATCATGTTCGGCCAGCACGTGATGAACGGGCTCACCGGCACGGTCTCGCTGATGGGCGGAGCGGCGATGACCACCGCGGACTCCTTCAAGGTCACGGTCTTCGGCCAGGGCTCGCACGGATCCATGCCCGAGCACTCCATCGACCCGATCGTGCTGGGTGCCTCCATGGTGCTGCGCCTGCAAACCATCGTCTCGCGCCAGGTGGCGCCCCAGTCAGCCGCCGTGGTGACCATCGGGTCATTCCATGCCGGGCTGAAGGAAAACGTCATCCCCGACCGCGCGGTGTTCACCATCAATGTGCGCACCTTCGAGACCGAGGTCCGGGAGACCGTGCTTTCCTCGATCCGGCGCATCATTGCCGCCGAGGCGGAAGCCTCGGGAGCCCCGGAACCGCTCATCGAGGACATCTCCGCCTTCCCGCCGCTCTACAACGACCCCACCGAGACCGAAAAGCTCGCCGAGGAATTCCGTGCGGAGTTCGGCGAGGAGCGGGTCCTGCAGGGTTCGCCGGTCATGGGCAGCGAGGACTTCGGCGCACTTGCCGTGGCGATCGAGGTGCCCTCGGTGTTCTGGTTCTTCGGCGGCAACGACGCCAAGACCCTGGCCGCCGGCCACCCTCCGGCAAACCACTCGCCGTTCTTCGCCCCGGTCATCGAGCCGACGCTGAGCACCGGTGTGCAGGCCGCGGTCCGCGCCCTGTTCTCGAAGGTCGGCAAGTAGCAACGAATTTCAACCTCCGGCCAGATCTTCCATCGGGAGATCTGGCCGGAGCCATTTGGCTTGCGAATGGGTCGATGGCGCTGGGCGCTTGGTCCGGGTCCGCCTCAGCGGCTCCCGCGCATAAGTGCGCTGATTTCACCGGCCGTACGCGCCACGGCAGTGCCATACTCCTCGTATTTGGCAGGCGTTATGCGGCTCGAGGGCCCTGAAACCGACACCGAGCCCACGGGGGCACCCGTGGAATTCACGATGGCGGCTCCCAGGGATGTGATTCCGCTACTCAGTCCCTCTTCGTTGATGGCATAGCCGCGTTCCCGCGTTTCCCGCACCAATTTCCACACGGCGTCTGGATCGGTGGCGGTCTGATCACTGACTTTTTCCAGGGGACCACCCAAGACGTCGTGAACAAAGTCGTCAGCGGAGGCCCCGAGGAAGGCCATTCCCGTTGCCGATGCGTGCAAGGGAACGGGTGTTCCCAACGCCAGGAACGCTCGCAGGACATGTGGCGTATCGAGTCGTTCGATGAGGACCACGGCCTTGCCATCGGGGACGCACAGGTGCACCGTTTCCCGGGTGTCCAGCTGTAGTCCATTCATCGGACCGATGGCGATGTCGCGCAAATCTGCGCCCAAGCCGGCGCGCGCGGTCACGGCATATGTGTGAAAGGTCAACGACCAGGTCGCGTCGCGCGTGTCGCTTTGCTTCACCCAGTTCATCTCCTTGAGCGTCGCGAGCATTCGCAGGATCGTGGCCTTTGACCCGCCGGTCCGCTTGGCAATGTCGGAGAGCCCAATGGGCTGGTGCAGCGAGATGGTCTCGATTACCTGGACTGCCGTTTTCACGCTTTGCGTACTCACTCCGAATGCACCAATGCCCTCCCTTGACCAACACCGTACTGTGATATAGCTTACATCCGGATTACGGAAATGAACCGTCGGTTCAACTAGTGAACCGCAAGATGTATTAGTGAAAGGACGAGCATGAGTTCTCAAATCATTGCTTTGTTGATCTTTGTGGGGATCTTTGCCTTGGCCACGCTTCGCAAGGTGCACCTTGGCGTCATCATGTTCGCCGCGGCCGCCGGTGTTGGCATCTGGCTGGCCGACCTGGAAATGAAGCAGGTGATCGGCGGCTTCCCTGTTTCGATCCTGGTGCTGCTCGTTGGCGTGACGTACTTCTTTGCCATTGCGCAGGAAAACGGGACCGTTGACAAGATCATCGAATCCGCCATTTCCAAGGTCGGTGACAACGCCTTCGTTCTCCCCATGGTCTTCTTTGCACTGTCCATCGGCATCTCCGCCATGGGCTCCCCGCTCGCGGGCCTGGTCCTGACACCTATCGGCATGCCGCTGGCCAAGAAGTACGGCATTGACCGGATGCTGATGGGGCTCGCCATCGGCTGCGGCCTGAGCGCCGGCGGATTCGCGCCAACCAGCCTCTTCGGCATCGTGACCTATGGAACGGCCCACTCGGTGGGAATCCCCCTCAACCCGCTGGTGTTGTTTGGCGTGGCGCTCGGGGCCAACCTCGTGTTGCTGGCCGCGGCGTATGTGTTGTTCGGCGGTTTCAAGCTTCTCAAGACGCGTGCAGCGGGCGAATTCAACCCAGCCAACGCACCTCGCTTCGAGGGCCGCGGCCCGCTTCCTGCCCACCCGTTCGAACGTGAGGGCCTGACCCGGAGAAGTGCCCAGGCAGCACGCAACGGACTGCAGACGCTCGATCGGCCCGATACCGAGCCGCCGGTGCGTTCAAAGATGAGCGCGACCCAGCTGGTCACCGTCCTGTGCATGGTCGGCCTGCTTTCCAGCGTCGTCGCCCTCGCGGTATTCGGGCTGGACCCGGATATCGGCATCCTGTGCTTCGCATTCGCCTCGGTCATGACCCTGGTTGACCCAAAGACCGGCAAGACAGCTGTGAGCAAGATCGACTGGTCCACCGTCCTGATGGTCGGCGGCATCATCACCTTCGTTGGCGTGCTTCAGAAGATGGGCGCCGTTGAGCTCCTGGGCGAGACCGCCAGCCATATCGGCGCCCCACTGATCGCAGCCCTCGTCATTTGCCTGATCGGCGGACTGGTGTCGGCCTTTGCCTCCACCACCGGAATGCTTGCGGCCCTGGTTCCCCTGGCGATCCCGCTGGTGGCTTCGGGTGACATCACAGGCTGGGCCCTGATTGCGGCGCTCGGTGTCTGTTCCTCGATCGTGGACGTCTCCCCGTTCTCCACCGTGGGAGCCACTCTGGTGGCCACCGTCGAGGAAGACGAACGTCCCCGAATCAACCAGCTGCTGACCCGGTGGGGCATGTCCATGGTCGTGATCGGCCCGGTTGGCCTCGTTGGCGCGCTCGTACTTCCCACCATGTTCTAGGCCCCCCGGGCCTTCCAGATTCATCTCTTCAGAAAGAGGACACCTTGCTGCCATTGAGCGGTATTCGAGTCATCGACCTCAGCCGTGCGCTGGCCGGCCCCTACTGCACCGCCCTGCTGGCGGACATGGGCGCTGACGTCATCAAGATTGAAACCGTCACCGGCGGGGATTCGTCCCGGGCCTGGCCGCCGTTCGACGGCAACCACAGCCTCTACTTCGACTCCACTAACCGGAACAAGAAGTCATTCGCCCTGGATCTCTACAGTGACTCCGGGCGCCAATTGCTCGCGGAACTGCTGGCCGGCGCCGACGCCCTGGTGGAGAACTTCAAGCCCGGCACCATGGAGAAAATGGGGCTTGGTGCCGAGAAGCTGCGCTCAATCAATCCACGGCTCATCGTGTCCTCCATTACCGGATACGGCGCGGCCGGACCGTGGAAGGACCGGGCCGGACTAGACCAGGTCATCCAGGCCGCCTCGGGGCTGACCTCGGTCACCGGCAAGAGCGCGGAGGAAACCTACCGCGTGGGAATCCCTGTCGTCGACATCGCCACCGGCATGGTCTCCGCCTTTGCACTGGTCAGCGCGCTCTACGCGCGGGCACAGGGCGGCGATGCGCAGAACGTCTCCACATCGCTGTTCGAAACCGCACTGGGCCTTTCCGCCTTCCAGGGGCAGACCGCGCTAACGCTGGATCGCGCGCCGGAACCCCAAGGGAACAACCATCCAACCATCGCCCCTTACGGCGCCTTTGCCACGGCCAGCGATGACATCGTCGTGGCCGTGGCCACCGAACCGCAATGGGGCGCATTCTGCTCGGTGCTAGGAAGAACCGAAATCGTCGAAGATCCGCGCTTCACCACCGGCCGGGATCGGGCACTGCACCGCGAGGAACTCAATGCCTTGGTCAACGAGGAGTTGGCGACCCGTCCTGCCCAGGAATGGATCGAGGACCTCAACGCAGTGGGGATCCCGAGCGGCCCGGTATTTGACTACCTGCAGGCGCTGAACAGCGACCAGGCCCATGCGCTCGGGCTAATTGCCGAGACGCAACGTGCCGATGGTTCTTCCCTGCGCGTGCTGCGTGGCCCCATTAGCGTCGACAACGCCCCGACACCGGTGCGCCAGGCACCGCCCGCACTGGGTGAACACAGCCGCGAGATTCTCACGGGCATGGGACTCGACGATGAACAGATTGATCACCTCATGGCACAAGGCATCGTGCGGGAACCTGCAGTCCTGGCCCCGAGCGGAGCAGCGGCATGAGCGGACAGGGGACTACTGCGGCACCGACACTGGCCGGTCGCATCACGGGCGAGATCTACGGCAAAATCGGCGCGATCGTGATCGAGAACCCGCGCCAGCGCAATGCCCTGACCCGGGACATGTGCATCGAACTTGCCGAACAGGTGCGCCGGCTCGACGCCGACCCCAGGGTCAAGGTCATTACATTGCGTGGAAGCGGGGATGACTTTTCGGCCGGGGCCGCAATCAATGAACTCCACCAGGTCTTGTTCGATGCGGGCCCGGACGGGGAAACCATTGACCACCTCAGTGCCGCCGATGCCGCGATCGGGGCGGCGCGCAAGCCCACGGTGGCACTGGTGCGCGGGACCTGCATGGGCGGCGGATGGCAGATTGCCTCGGCCTGCGACATGAGCATTGCGGCGGATACCGTCAAGTTGGCAGTGACGCCGTCCAAGCTCGGCATCATTTATCCGCGCAGCGGCGTCGAACGCCTAGTCCAGCGTCTCGGGGCGGACAAGGCCAAGTACGTGCTGTTCAGTGCCGATGTGATCCCGGCGGACAAGGCTGCGACCTGGGGGCTGCTGACGGAGGTGGTTCCGGACAGCGATTTCGAGGCGCTCTCCCAGGCACTGGTCTCCCGCATGGCCACGCGCTCGCAATATTCGATCCACACCATGAAGGCGCTGATCGATTCCATGACCACCGGCGGCAACGCGGATGACGACCTCTGGCGCGAGGAATGGGCGAAGTTGCCCGCCAGCGAGGACTTCGCCGTCGGTCAACGCGCCTTCCTGGAGGGCGAGCGACCCCGATTCACTTGGAGCGGCTGAAACCACGTCAGCGGATTCGGCGACGGTCCTTTGTCCTGGTCTGCCGCTTACTAGGGGCCCGGTGCCCACTTGGTCTTGCGCGCTGGAACAAGTGGCGCAAGGCTGGTGGTGACACAGCTCCGACCGCGGCAAGGAAGCATCATGCTGAAACTCGAGGATCTCGATCTGGAACGAATCGGCTGGGCCATGCAGGACGACGGTTCCATGGGCGCCGAGTTCTACCTGAACATGGATACCGGGGATGTGGTGCTTCCCGGCTTCGAGGAGGACCTGGACATGGGGGACATCGAGGAGGGCAACTACGCCTCCATCGACCACCTCGAATCCTACGAGTCCTACCTGCACATGGAAGAGTTCACTGTCGCCCTGCCCGAGGGAAAGGCCCGCACGCAACTTGAGCAGGCGCTGATCCGCAGCAAGCCGTTCCGGCATTTCAAGGACGTACTGGGCTACTACCCGGAGGAACGCGAGGCTTGGTACAGGTTCAAGGACGAGGCCATGCGGCGGGTGATCATCCGGTGGCTGGTCGACATCAAGGCCATCGAGGACCCCGATCCCGACGGCACCAGCGAAGACGGGCAGGCGTAGGGACTACCCCAGCGGCGGGAAGCCGGGGCCGGGAACGAGGGATTCCACTGCCGCGGCGACGCGGAACGCCATGGCCTCGTCAAAGGGGTGCCCGACGATCTGAACGCCGGTGGGCACCGAGTCGCGGGACAGCCCGCTGGGAACCGAAACGACCGGGCAGCGGTTGGCGACATTGAACGGACTGGTCATATGCGCCTCCCAATAGTGGCCCAAATGCCCCTCGGAGGTCTCGATCCCGTCCAGGTAGTCCCCGTCGGCGGCCAGCGAGGCCACCGCCGAGGTCGGGCACAGCAGCGCATCCAACCCCGTCATCGCCGTGGCCAGCTCTCCCTGAAGCGCATGGTCCATGGCCAGTGAATCCACCAGGCTGTTCCGGTCTGCGGCGGCGGTAGCGTCCTTGATGAACCGGGCCGTGTAGGCCGCCAGCTCGGACTCGGTTCCCGCTGTCTCCACCGCCATGGCCGGGCCCAGGATGTGCCCGAAATGGGCGAAGGTCGTCTCGGTGATCCGCGCGGTGGTCCAGGGAAGATCAACCGGCACGACCACCGCCCCCGCGGCCTGAAGTGCCCGGGCGACCTTCAGGGTGTTTTCCCTGATTTCGGATGCCACCGGGTAGTCACCAAGAGTGAGCGACAGACCGATGCGCAACCCCGCAACGTCCCCTTCCAAGAGCGGGTTGATGCCGTTCTTGCCCCAGGAGCCGTGGTCGGTGTGGTGGCGTCCGGACATGACCGCGGCCAGCAGCGCGGTGTCGGCGACTGTGCGTCCCATCGGTCCGTCGCCGCGGTACCAGTCGGCGGCCAGCGCGCCGGCCCCCGGGATCCGGCCGTAGGGCGCCTTGTAGCCCACGGTTCCGGTGAACCCGGCCGGGATGCGCGTTGACCCGGCAATGTCCGAGGCGGTGGCAAGCGTGGTGAACCCGGCGGCCAGGGCGGCCCCGGAGCCGCCGGAGGAACCGCCGGGCGTGGTCTGGGTGTTCCAGGGGTTTCTGGTGATTCCCCACATGGGCGAGTGCGTGGTGGTGGCACAGCTGAATTCGGGGCTCGTGGTGCGGACGTGGATGATCCCGCCGGCGGCCTTCAGCCGTTCCACCACGGGGTGGTCGACAGGGGCGATGCGCCCGCGGTGGGCTGCCAGGCCCTGTTCGAGCTTGAGCCCGGCGATCCCGTGTTTTTCCTTGGTGGCCACGGTCAGCCCGAGCAATGCAGGGGCTCCCCCGCCCTCGCGCGCCAGGCGCACGTATTCATCCGCCGCGACACGTGCCTGCGCGCGGGAGGAGTCGAAGAGCGTCTCGGTGAAGGCATTGATTCCGGTCTCCCGGTCCCCATTGTGCGACTCGATCCGCCGGATCTGGGCCTCGAGGACATCCACCGGCGAGATTTCCAGGGACCGGAAACCTGCGAGTGCCTCAGTTGCAGGCAACAGCGCCAGCGAGTCCACGGCGATGGCTGCGCCCGGGGTCACGCGGCACCGGCCTTCGAGAGTTCCTGTTCGGTCGAGTCGATTGGGGCCAGCGCCCCGTTGACCATTTCCCAGGCCACCGATTCCAGCGCCTTCACCCCGGCAACTATGTCCGTATCCGTGGTGAACTCTCGTTCGCAGTGGCTGACCCCGTCCACCGAGGGAATGAACATCATCACGGTGGGAACAATGCGGTTCATGGCCACCGAGTCGTGCCCGGCCATCGTGCGGATCCGGCGCACCGAAAGGCCCAGGTTCGCGGCGACCTTCTCGGTCAGCTCCAATCCGGCCTCGGGGTAGTACTGGATGCCGCGGACATCGAAGTCGTTGACGTTGATGCGGATGTCGTGGTCCTTGGCGATCTGCGCAATGTCTGCCAGCAGCGAGGCCCGGGCCTCGGCGACGATTTCCGGGCTTGCCGAGCGCAGGTCGGCGACCAGGTGCACCCGGCGGGCCACCACGATCGGGGAGTTCGGCTCCAGGGTCAACTGCCCGACCGATGACACCAGCGCCTCCTCGGCGAACTTCTTCGTGACGTCGTGGACCAGCAGCACCACCTTGGAGGCCGCCACCAGGGCGTCGTGGCGGTCGGCCATGGCGGTTGCCCCGGTGTGCGACTGCTCGCCGAGCACCTCGATGTCTAGTTTCTGGGTGTGCCAGGAGTAGTCGACGGCGCCCAGGGTGATGCCCTCGCGCTCCAGGATCCGGCCCTGCTCGATGTGGATCTCCGCATAGCCGGCAAGGTCCGGGCGTTGATCGGTGCCCAGGTAGCCGATGGCTTCCAGCGCCTCGGCGACGGTGGTGCCGGCCAGGTCCTTGACCGCGAGCATCTTCTCCTGGTCCATCAGCCCGGCGAAGACCGAGGAACCCATGATGGAGGGGGCAAAGCGTCCGCCTTCCTCGTTGAACCAGTTGACCACGGCCAGGTTGAAGACCGGGGTGGTACCCGTCGAATGTAGTCGCTTGGCAACGCGTTCGGCGGCATGCAGGCCCGCCAGCACCCCGTAGGCCCCGTCGAAGCGCCCGCCCAGCGGCTGGGAATCCAGGTGGGATCCGAGCAGAATGTACGGGGCTCCCGGGACCAGCTCAATCAGGGCGAACATGTTCCCGATCCCGTCGACGCGCACCTCCCAGTTCCGTTCCCTGGCGAATGCGGCAAACCAGTCGCGGGTGGCTTTGTCAGCCTCGGTGGCGGCTTGGCGCTCGACGCCGCTGTTCGCCGTTGCCCCGATTCCGGCGACGTGGTGGAAGTCTGTGAGGAATGTTGCATCGCTCATGGGGTGGTGCTCCTTGCAGTGGTTCGGTGGTTCGCGTGGCGGGGTCGGGAAGAGGTCAGCCGACGCGATGGTGGGTCTCCGGGACCTTGGTGAGGGTGAGCAGCAGGAACACGATGACGGCGGCGCCGGCCATGTAGTAGCCCGGCGCCGCGCTCAGTCCGGTTTGGGAAACCAGGAACGTCCCGACAAAGGGGGCGGATCCTCCGAAGATCGCGTAGCCGACGTTGTAGCTGATGGCCGCCGAGGTGAAGCGGGTGCGGGTGGTGAAGATTTCCACGAAGAACGTGTAGCAGCCTCCGCCGTAGATGCACATAGGGACCACGAAGAGCAGTTGTCCGGCAATGGCCAGCGGCAGCGAACCGGAGGTGACCAGCATGAAGCACGGGATGGACAGCAGCGCCAGCGCCGCGGAGCCTGCAATCAGCATCGGCTTGCGGCCCACCCGGTCCCCGATGATCCCACCGACGGGCAACAGCAGCGCGTAGAACAGCATGGCCGTGGCGTTGGCCAGCAGCGACTGGTCGCGGCTCAGGTTTCCGGTGACCTGGACGTAGGACACGAAGTAGCCCGAGAGGAAGTAGAAGCCCATGGCGGTCAACCCCATCACGAAGATGACCTGCAACATCCGGACCTTGTTCTCGGCGAAGGCCTCGCGGATGGGGCTGTATTCCTTGGACGTTTCCTTGGCCAGCACGGCCTTGAAGGCCTCGGATTCCTCGGTCTTGGAGCGGATCCACAGGCCGAAGAAGGCCATGGGCAGGGCCAGCAGGAACGGGATGCGCCAGCCCCAGGACATGAATGACTCCGAGGACATGGAGCTTGAGAGCACCAGGATCAGCGTGCCGCCGAAGACCGAGGGCAGTGCAGTGGCGGCCAGGGTGATGTTCAGCCAGAAGCCGCGCTTGTTGATCGGGGCGTGTTCGAAGACGAAGGCCGGGGCGCCGACGGACTCGCCTCCGGCGGAGAACCCCTGGATCATGCGGCAGAGCACGAGCAGTATCGGGGCCGCGGCGCCGATTGCCGCGTGGGTGGGCAGCAAGCCGATCATCGCGGTGGCTGCGCCGATGGATAGCAGAGTGATGAACAGGACCTTGCGGCGACCGATCTTGTCTCCCAGGGCACCGAAGAACAATCCGCCCAACGGACGGACCAGGAAGGCGACGCCGAAGGTCGCGAAGGTGGCCAACAGGCCAGCCAGGGCACTGGTGCCGGGGAAGAAGTGCTGGGAGAGCACCACCGCGGAGAGCCCGTAGAGGGTGAAGTCGTAAAACTCGATGAACTGGCCGATGCTGCCTCCGGCGAGCACACGCTTTTGCATCCCGTTGGCAGCCTTGCGGTCCTGTTGAAGCACTGCCTGCGGTTCCTGGGAATGGATCTCGGTTTTCATCGACGCTCCTGAATATGCTGTCCGCCAGGGCCTTAGCCCGGACGGCGGCTATTGATGTTTACCCTTGGGACCATTGTGGTGATTGCCATCACATAGGTCTAACGGATTATTTCGGTTAGTCCCATCGAGAGAATCGATCAGCGCGGGCTCATGCGGAGGGGTTCGGGTCTGAACCCGAGCCATAGAGTCCGATGCAAATCTGCTCGAACGCCAGGGACTTGCGCGTCGGCTTGGCCCCGACGGGGCGCACCAGCGACATCTCGATCGGCGGCAGGTCCTCGATGATGTCCAGTGGAACCACCGAGCCGCCGGCATAGGTCAGGTCGCTGCTCAGCCGCTGGTTCAGCAGCGAATACCCGTGGCCGCGGGCCACATAGGAGCGCACCGTCTCGTAACCGGAGACCACGTGGCGGATGGATGGACGGATTCCGAGCTGGCTGAATATGTCCAGGTAGTACTCCCTGGTGTGTTTCGCATCCAGCAGGATCAACGGCTCGTCGGCAAAGTCCCGCAGGCTGACCGGCGTCTGTGTGGTGGCGGCCCGAGGATGGTCGGCCGGGACCAGTACGTGCGGCGGGATTCGCTCCAGGACCCGCCGATCAAACTCGACTCCCACCCCCTGGTCGTACATGAGTGCCAGCTCGCAGACCCCGTCGAGCAGCGCCTGGCGCAACGATTCTTGGTCCCCCTCGTGGAAACTGACCTTCACGTTGGGGTGCGCCGCCTCGAATGCCTGCAGGATCACCGGGGCCTTGAACGGCGCCAACGGCGAATAGATGCCCACCACCAGCTCTCCGGCGAGCGCCTCCCCTTCGTCGCGGACCGCTTGGTAGAGCAGTTCTGCCTCTTCCAGGAAGGCCTGGGATCCCCGCAGCAGGCGCTTTCCTGACGGCGTCAGCCGCAGCCCCTTGCTGGAGAGTCGGGTGAACAGCGAAGCCCCGAACTCCTGCTCGAGCCGGGCAATGGCCGAGGAAAGTGTGGACTGTGTGACGTTAAGTTCGACTGCCGCCGCGGTCATGTTCTCCAGCCGGGCCACCGCTCCGAAGTAGCGCAGCTGTGCCAGCGTGAAGGATTTGCTCATGACTGCATTATGGTCCTGCCATGTCACGTTCGGGCGCCCGGCGCGGCCATTGTTACTCGCCAACGATACCGATCCCATCGCCCAGCGAAATTCCGGACACCACGGGGAGCTCAGCCAAAATAACAACCCCTCCGAGAAGCGTACGGCGTGGGCAAGCGACAGTCAGTCGGTTGTGCCTTGGCGGAACGCCATCAGGCGTGACTGCATTTCCCAGTAAGACGTGGCGGCCGGCACCGGCTTGCCCTCGCGTAGCGCGTTGACAACGTCAACGGCGGCGTCCACTGCTGCCCGATACGGCAGGGATCCGGAACTGACGCGCCGCACACCCAGCTTCCCCAGCTCGGCAACGCCCAGCGAGGGATGCGCCAAAACGTTGACCGGCAGCCCGATCCCGGCGGTGATGCTGCGTATGTCTTCCTCGGCCCCAAGCCCGGGGACGAAGATGCCGTCGGCCCCGGCGTCGGCATACGCCTGGGCGCGAAACAGGACGGCCTCCACCGTGGCTTGCTCGGAGAACCAGAAGTTGTCCACCCTGGCATTGATGAACACCCCGGGGGCGCGCTGCTTGATGGCGGCGATCTTGGCGGCAGCGGCTGCAGGATCCACCAGATGCCCGTCCCGGCTGTCCTCGATGTTGAGCCCGGCCACGCCCAGGGCCGCCAATTCGGCGACAAATTCGGCGACCTCGGCGGGGTCGTCGGAGTAGCCGTCCTCGATGTCGGTCGTGACGTGGAGCGGCAAGCGGACCAGCTGCGACGCGAGCCTGAGGGTTGCGGTCTTGCTCGACCCGTAACCGTCCGGTTGACCGGCGCTGGCAGCAATGCCAAAGCTGGTGGTGCCGACGGCAGGGAAGCCCGCCGCGGCAAATGCCAGTGCCGAGCCGACGTCCCATGCGTTGGGCAACAGGAGCGGGGCATCGGCGTGGTGGAGTTCATGAAACGTGGCCATGTTCGTTCCCGTCCCGAGTCAACCGAAAAGTAGCTGCTCCCCAGCCTACAAGCGCGGCCAGGACGGGCAAGGGGTGCGGCCTTGGCCTTTCGTCAATCCGGATCTAGCCGACCGGCACCAGCCCCGCCTCGGCGGGGTTGGAAATCGGGAAGTGGCATTCGGCCATGTGGGCGCGCTCGGCCGGTCCAATGGTGGGGATCCCCAGCGAGATCGTCCTCTCCGATGCCGGCCGCGAAGCCTCGGGCCGCCGTGAGGCGCAAATGTCCTCGGCTTTCCAGCAACGGGTGCGGAACCTGCAGCCGCTGGGCGGATCCAGCGGCGAGGGCAGTTCGCCCTGCAGCACGATCCGCTTGGCCGGGCGCATTGCAGGGTCCAACTTGGGCGATGCAGACATCAGGGCGGCGGTGTACGGGTGCAGCGGCCGGTCAAAGACATCCTCGGTCACTCCGGTTTCGATGATCCGTCCCAGGTACATCACCGCCACCCGGTCGGTCACGTGGCGGACCACCGAGAGGTCGTGGGAGATGAAGATGTAGCTGACGCCCAGCTGCTGCTGCAGCTCGTTGAGCAGGTTCAGCACCTGCGCCTGCACCGAGAGATCCAGCGCGGAGACCGGCTCGTCCAGGATGATCAAATCCGGGTCCAGCGCCAGGGCCCTGGCGATGCCGATGCGCTGGCGCTGCCCGCCGGAGAACTCCTGCGGCGTCTTGTACGCGTCGGTGCTGCGCAGCCCCACCAGATCCAGCAGCTCGTTCCGCCGCTTGGAGCGGGCCGCGGACCCCCGGTACAGGTCTTTGTGCGTCGCGAAGGGCTCGGAGATGATCTGCCCGGCGGTCATCCGCGCGTTCAGCGAGGCAAAGGGGTCCTGGAAGACCATCTGCACGCGCCGGCGCCACGCCAGCAGCTCCTTGCCCCTGAGCGCGAACGGGTCCTGCCCATCGAAGCGCACGGTGCCGGAGTCGGGCGTCTCGAGCATCATCAGCGTGCGGGCCAGCGTGGACTTTCCGCAGCCGGACTCCCCCACCAGGCCCAGGGTCTCGCCCTTGCCCACCGACAGGGTGATCCCATCCAGGGCTTTGAGCTTGCGAGATCCGCCGGAGCCGGCGGAGACCGTGAATGACTTGGACAGCTCCTCGACCTCGAGGACGTTCTGCCTGGCTGTCGCCATGTCGTTGGTGCTCATCGGTTTTCCTCATGCAGTGTCGAAGCAGTTTCCGGCGAAGCGCCAGGTTCGGCGGCCGGCGCCGCGGTGGCGCCGGCGCGCAGGAATTCGGAGAAGTGGCAGGCGGAGAACTGGTTCTCACCGCTCGGGCGCAGCTCCGGACGTTTGTCCCGGCAGATCGCCGCCGCCATCGGGCAGCGGTCCTGGTAGACACAGCCGGAGGGGATCGACTTGAGTTCCGGCGGGCTGCCCGGGATCGAGGACAGGTCGTCCCCGCGCCGCGCGTGAGTGGGCACTGACTCCAGCAAGCCCTTGGTGTAGGGGTGTGTGGGGGTGGAAAACACAGTGGCCACCGGCCCGCTTTCGACCACGTTGCCGGCGTACATGATGCACACGTCGTCTGCCTCCTCGGCCACCACCGCCAGGTCGTGGGTGATCAGCACGACCGCCATGTCCTCCTCCTCGCGCAGCCGGCGCAGCAGCTGCATGATCTGCGCCTGCACCGTGACATCCAGCGCCGTGGTGGGCTCGTCGGCGATCAGCAGCCGCGGGCCCAACGCCACGGCCATGGCGATGAGGATGCGCTGGCGCATGCCGCCGGAGAACTGGTGGGGGTAGGCCGAAACCCGCACCTCGGGCTCCGGGATGCCGACCCGGCGCATCAATTCGATGGCCTGCACGCGGGCTTGCTTCCTGTTCATGCCGCGGTGGATCCGGAAGGCCTCGCCGAGCTGCGAACCCACGGTGTAGACGGGGTTCAGTGCTGTCAGCGCGTCCTGGAAGACGATGCCCAGGCCGGGCCCGGCGACCTCGCGGCGCTGGCGCGGGCTCATCGAGTTCAGGTCCCTGCCCTCAAGCTCCACGGTTCCCCCGGCCACGGAGGCCACGGGGTCAAGCAGGCCGGCGATGGCCTTGGCGGTCATGGACTTGCCGCAACCGGATTCGCCCAGCAGCGCCAGGGTCTGGCCCTGGTAGGCGGTGAAGCTGACGTTGCCCACCACGCGCACGGTGCCCTGGGGGGTGCGGATGTCCACGTCGAGTCCGTCCACGGCCAGGACGGCCTGGGCGACGGATTTTTCCCGGGTTTGGGGATCAAGTACTTCCATCATCACTTTGCCTCCTTGGCTGCGGTCTTCAGGGCTTTCTTGGCGGGACGCTCGAGGGTCATGCGCCAACGCTGGGCCGGGTCGGTGGCGATGCGCAGCCAGGCGGCCAGCAGGTTCGCGGCAATCGCGGTGATCACGATGGCCAGGCCGGGAAGGATCGAAAGCCACCAGGCGGTCTGCAGGTACTGGCGGCCCTGGGCCACCATCAAGCCCCAGCTCACATCGGGCGGTTGGATGCCGATGCCCAGGAACGACAGCGAGGATTCTGCGAGCATGACGTAGCAGAATTCCAGCGTTGCCAGGGTCAGCAGGGTCGGGGTGACCACCGGGATCACGTGCATGGCGATGATCGAGTTGGGCCTGGTGCCGAAGGTCCGGGCGGCGTCGACGAAGGTGCGTGACTGCAGTTCGGCGGATTCGGCGCGGGCGGTGCGCATGTAGATCGGGATGCGGGTCACGGCCAGGATCAGCACGATGTTCGCGACCGAGGGGCTAAAGACGTAGAGGACCACGACCGCCAGCAGCAGGGAGGGGAAAGACATGATGATGTCGGCGATCCGCATCGAGATGTTTTCGCGCCGCCCCCGGTGGTATCCGGCCCAGACGCCCCAGAGGGAACCGATGAGCAGGGCCACCAGGACGGCGGGGACCGCGACCATGAGGGTCGTGCGGGTGGCGACGACCAGGCGGGCGAGCACCGAGCGGCCCAGGGAGTCCGAGCCCAGCACGTATTCCCATCCGTTGGCCGGGTTGAAGGGGGCCTTGTTCATGAACATCAGGTTTTGCTTGGTGGCCAGTTCGCCCATGAGCGCGGGGCCGAAGATGGCCACCAGTACCACAAAGCCCAGGACCAGGGCCCCGACGGAAGCGAACTTGTCACGAAGGAGCATCCGGAACATGCTCGGTCCTCCCGGCCGTGCTTTCTTGGGCCGTGGTCCGCGGTCGCGCACGGTGGGCGCATTCAGTGTCTGTGTCATGGTCTTTCCTAAACGTTCGCGCCGGCGGCGGCTGGGACGTTGGGCTCACTGGGGGTGGTGGAATCGGTAGCGGGCGCGATGGCCCGTGCCTTGCGCCGTGCCCGGGCCCCCGCGGTGGGACGGACCCGCGGGTCAAGCAGCGCGTAGCCCACATCGATCACGATGTTCAGGACGAAGATCGCCAGGGCCGTGAGCAGCACGCAGGCCTGGAGGACCGCGAAGTCGCGTTGCAGGATCGAGTCGATCATCAGCTTGCCGATGCCCGGCCAGCCGAAGATCGTTTCCACGACCACGGCGCCGTTGATCAGCCCGACCGTGAGGTCGCCAGCCACGGTCAGGGCCGGGGCCGCCGCGTTGCGCAGGGCGTGCCCGGTGACCACGCGATATTCGGTGGCGCCCTTGGAGCGGGCGAGCTTAATGTAGGGCTCGGAGAGGGAGGTGACCATGGCGCCGCGGATCACCTGGACCAGCGCCCCGAAGGGCCGCATCACCAGTGTCGCCACGGGCAGCACCCATGCGGTGGCGCCCATGACCCCGGAGGTGGGCAGCCAGCCCAGGTAGATGGCGAAGACCCAGATGCCCACGATGGCCAGCCAGAAGTCGGGGATCGAGGCTGCTGCCATGGAGACGAAGGACGCGAAGCGGTCAAGAACGCCGTTGGGCTTCAGGGCCGCCGCGGAGCCCACGATGATCGCCAGGACGATGGCGATCACCATGGTCATCGCGGCGAGTTGCAGCGTGGCCGGGAAGGCGCGCAGCGCCATGGCTGCGGCATCCTCCCCGGTACGCAGCGAGGTTCCAAAATCCAATCGCAAGAGACCACCGAAGTAGTCGGCCATTTGGAGAAGGACGGGTTGGTCCAGTCCGTTCTTGGCAATGAAGTCCGCGCGCATGGCGTCGGTGGCGTTCAGTGGCAGGTAGAGGCTTGCCGGGTTTCCGGTCATCCGGGCCAGGGCGAAGACACCCACCACCACGACCACCAGCGGCAGTGCGGAGGAGATAATCCGTTTACGCAAATAGGTGAGCATGATCCAGGTTGCTTTCCGTCGAATTCTTGATTGCCAGGGCCTTGCGAAGGCTTTGGTGGGAGCTACTTGGCCGTGACTTCAGCCAGGCGCAGTTCGTCACCCGAGGAGGAGTTCGGCTCGTAGGCCACGGTGCCTGCAACACCGAGCATGCCGGTCTGGTGGGCGATGTGGGCGAACTGCACCACGTTGTCGTTCTGGTACGCGAAGACCTTCTCGAAGGCGCCCTGGCGGTCGTCGCCCGTGGCGGCATCGGCCGTGGCGATGAGCTTGTCGAGCTCCGCGGTGCCGAACGCCGACTGGGCGCCCTTGGTCATCATGTACTGGTCAACGGTGAAGGCGGCGTCGCCGGCCTGGTTGCCGTGCTGGGTCATCAGCATGATGGCGCCCTCGTCATCGGTGGGGAACGGGCGGACCTGGTAGGTCAGGTGCTGGCTGGTTTCGAGCATCTTCAGCTTCACGTTCAGTCCTGCCTGCGTCAGCTGCTCCTGGATGACCTGGCCCAGTTCCTCGATCTTCGGGAACTGCGCGGAGCGCACGACCAGGCTGATCTGGGCAGAGGTGTCAACGCCCGCTGCCTTGGCTTCCGCCACCAGTGCCTTGGCCTTTTCCGGATCGTACGGCCAGACCGGCAGCGACTCGCTGTGCCCCACGACGCCCTCGGGCACCAGCTGGGCCGCGGCCTTGTCTCGTCCGCCGTAGAGCGAGGCCACGATGGCTTCCTTGTCGATGGCGTAGTTCACGGCCTGGCGGACCTTGATGTCGGTGAAGGGTGCCTTGTCGGCGTGCATGCGCAGCGCGACGGTCTCGTTGTTGGGGT
The DNA here is from genome assembly GCF_046714615.1 of Paeniglutamicibacter sp. Lineage (NCBI taxonomy): Bacteria > Bacillati > Actinomycetota > Actinomycetes > Micrococcales > Micrococcaceae > Paeniglutamicibacter > Paeniglutamicibacter sp. The sequence goes on along the minus strand of NZ_JBKKAP010000117.1, from coordinate 7,397 downwards.
AGGAAACACCCAGGTCCCCGATGTTGTCTTCCGGGCTCAGGCCGGTGGCGATGTCGGCCTCGCCGGAGGTGATCATGGCGGCGCGGACGCTGCCCTCGCTCCTCCACTGGTAGTTGGCCTTCGGGAAGGCGGGGGCCTCGCCCCAGTAGTCGGCGAAGGCCGAGGCGCTGATGCTCTGGCCGGCTTCCCACTTGTCGAGCTTGTAGGGTCCGGTGCCGATCGGTTCGCGCACCTTTTCGGTGGTCGAGGTTTCGGCGGGTACGACCTCGAGGAAGGACAGGCGCAACGGCAGGATGGGATCGGCCTTGGGAGCGGTGATCTCGAGGGTCGTGGCGTCGATGACCTCGAGCTTCAGGTTGTCGTCGCCGAAGACGTAGCCCTCGACGTTGCAGCCCAGCTTGCCGTTGACGGCGCGGTCAATGGTTGCAGCGGCGTCCTCGGCGGTGAATTCGGATCCGTCGTGGAACTTCACGCCCTCGCGCAGCTTCAGGGTCCACTTGGTGTCGTCCGTGCTGGTCCATTCGGTGGCGAGCTTGGGCTCGAGCTCACCGGTGGTGGGGTTGCGTTCGATCAGCGGTTCGGTGATGGTCGAGCGGACCACGACGCCTGTGCTGGTGAGGTTCGATTCGCAGGCCTCCAGCGTCGGCGGTTCCTGCTGCAGGACTACCCGCAGCGTGTCGCCGGCTGCAGGTGCGCCGGCTCCCGAGGAACCCGCGGCCCCCGAGGAGTTGGCCACGGAGCAGCCGGACAGTGCCGTGATGCCCATAAGGGCGCCGGCGGCCACGGCCATGGAGAGTCGACGGGTGCGGGTCACGGGGGTCGTTGCCTTGCTGGAAAAAAACATCGGTGTTTCCTCTGCGGTGAGCGAATTGGACGAGTGTGAACGACCCCTGCGTCGGGAATCGGCCGGTCGTGTCCCCATAGCTTTGACGGCGGAAGCAAAGCGCGTCAAGGCCCTGCTTCCGCATGAACACGCGGTTTTGGGATGGTTCGCGCCGAAGCGGCGGGGCGACGCATTGTGACTTCCGCTACATCTGGCGGCTGACGGGCCATCAATGCCTCAACGGTATTGATCCATGCATTCTCCGTGTTGGACGCGCATGCTTGAGCGTTCCTAGGATGCAGGTATGTCAACTGATACAAGCGCCTCCACGCGGAGCGATCACAGCCCCATCTCCGGGAACGCCATCGTGCGCGTTGGCCCGGTCAACCCAACGGTCGCCCAGGCTCTCGTTGAGGACTACAACTCCCTGGTTCTTCCCGAGGCCGGGGAGTCGCGCGAGGCGTTCCTGCAGGAACACGGCGAGTCGATTCGCGTCGCCGTGTGTTCCGGAAAGGTCGGCGTCGACACCGAGCTCATGAAGCGCCTGCCGAACCTCGAGGCCATCGTGAACTTCGGGGTCGGCTATGACGCCTCCGACGTCGCCCAGGCCACCGAGCGCGGCATCCCGATCAGCAACACCCCGGACGTGCTCACCGACTGCGTCGCCGACACCGCCCTGGGCCTTTACCTCGACACCCTGCGTTCACTGAGCGCCGCCGAGCGCTTCGTCCGCGCCGGAACCTGGGCCACCGGCGTGAACTTCCCGCTGGCGACCCGGGCCAGCGGCAAGCGCGTGGGCATCCTGGGCCTGGGGCGCATCGGAGCGGCAATCGCCAAGCGACTCGAAGCCTTCGGCTGCGAAATCCACTATCACAACCGCTCGGAAATCGCGGGCAGCCCGTACACCTACCACCCGTCAGCCACTGCCCTCGCCGAAGCCACCGACGTGCTGGTCGTTGCCGCGGCCGGCGGCCCCGCCTCGGCAGGACTGGTCGATGCAACCGTGCTGGAGGCGATCGGCCCGAAGGGCTTCCTGATCAACATCGCCCGCGGCAGCGTCGTTGACGAGCAAGCGCTGGTCTCGGCCCTGCAAAACGGCGGCATCGCCGGAGCCGGCCTGGATGTGTTCGCCAGCGAGCCACACGTTCCCGAGGAACTCTTCGCGCTGGAGAACGTGGTCCTGCTGCCGCACTTGGGCAGCGGCACGCACGAAACCCGCGCCGACATGGCGGAGTTGACGTTGAACAACCTGCACAGCTACCTCGATTCCGGGAAACTCGTCACCCCGGTCGCATAGACATCCGCACGCCTGTGGCCCGCACGGTTCTCCGGGCGGGCCACAGGTATTTGCCCGCACGAGTCCGATACAACGTTCGGTCGGAGTCCGGAATTTGATGGTTTGTGAATCTCGGCGAGTCGGCTCCCTCGCCGAAGCTTATGCTGACCGCGGGAATAGGTCGGACTGACGGGGCTTCACTGTCGCGGCCCTTGGACGAGACCGCCCTGCGATTAGGGAGCATCTTCGCGGGCACCGCTCACAGCGTCGAATGCCAGCTGGACCACCCAAGAAAATCAACCCCAACACACCCGTTTGTAATTGCACCCAAGCTGCTTTGTAATTAGAGCATGAATCCCTTGAATCAACTTCCGCGAATTTACTGGGAAGTGTTGCCATGGTTTGTAAATAGCGGCTCCGCACCTTGTAATTTCCGGAAGTTCTTTCGCGCAAGATTCCACGATCCCCACGTCGAGTCAACCGACCCAAAGCGATTTCGAAAATCCGCCGAAAATGGGTCCCATAACCCCACCAAAGCCTTCCGCCGTCCGCAGACATACGACAGCGAAGTATTCACATGGACCAACGGGGCTCCATGCTCGGTCGAACCCAACCATGCCGACAGCGCCAAGACGCCTTGCAGGTGCGTCCATCTGTAATTGCCTAGCAGCAACTTTGTAATTAGTGCTCGATCAGCGAAGTTCAACTTCCCCGCATTTACACGGAACTAACGGCCTTGCATGTAATTACTGGCATGCCTCGGGTAAGTTGTTCACATGCAGCCGATCAACGTCCCCGATTTCGCTTTCAACAGCCCGCTAGCCAAAGTTGTCATTGAGCTGGAGCGACTGAGAGGCGATTTGGGCACGAGCACGACTCCAGAGCCCGTTTTCATCCAGCTCAAACAGCTCTTTCAACTAATGACAAGCATCATGAGCGCTCGCATCGAAGGAAACCGGACTTCCCTCGTGGAAGTCATCGAAGGTGCATCCGAAGAAGCTAAGCAACGACTATATCCCCTCTCCAAATTTAGGCCTGATCACGCAACTTCCAAGATTTCTGATGGTGTCCAGGAAATCATCCTGCTCGAAAAAGCTGCTTCATTCATCGACGAGCACGTCCACCCGGGAACGCCAATCACCCATGCGCTCGTCAGGGAACTTCACAAAATCGCAGTGAGCGGCCTGGAACGCGAAGGCGACCGCACGCCCGGATCATATCGTCAGAGTGACGTCACCATCCAAGGCTCGGGGCACATTCCCCCCGGGTTCATGTCAGTTCAACCAGACATGCAGGAGCTTCTTGATTTCATCAACAACGAAGACGACCGATCATTTGACCTCCTCAAAGTCGCCATTGCTCACCACAGATTTGTCTGGATCCACCCATTTGGCAACGGAAATGGACGCACCTGCCGACTACTCACATACGCAATAATGGTCAGTCAAGGGTTCACCGCAACAACGGGGTACCGTGCAATCGACCCAACAGCCGTGTTCGGCGCCAACCGCTCCGCCTATTACCAACAACTCGAAGCCGCCGATTCGCTCGAACCATCGGCGACCATCGGCTGGTGCACATACCTCTTGACCGGCATGCTCGAGGACTTAAAGAAGCTCGAACGGCTCGGCGACCACGCCTTCGTCATCAATAAACTCCTCCGACCTTCATTCGTTCGCGCAGTTGCAGCAGGCGCCATCGATACACAAGAGCAGGCCGCACTTGACGTCGTAGTAAACAAGACACTAATCAAGGCCACAGATCTGTCAGTGATGTTCTCTGGGACAACCGTTGCACGGAGCCAGTTCATCCGGCGCATGATCGAGCGCAGCCTCATCGAGCCAATCTCCGACGGAAAACGGACCTACAGGCTGGTCATGTCACCCGGACCGCTGACTCCGTTCATCTTCCGCCAACTGGACGAGCTTGGATTCCTTCCGCAGATTCTGCGCGATGACGTTTAGCAAACCTCGGGAATTCGAGCCCTCTCTTCAGTGATGGACCACTTTGAGTTGGATCGTGCTTGACTTCCCGCACCGAGCAAGTCGCCGGGGTGGCACCAAGGCTTGCGCCGCTCACGCATGGGGCTGCACAAGTCCGGCGAAATCATGACTTGGATGATCGTCGGCGCTTTGCCGCTTCCTTGCGGGCCACTTTCATCCTATCGACGGCTACAATCGGGAGCTCATCGTCCACGGTCTCCATTGATGAAAGCGCCGCATACTGCTCGGCTTTCCGCTCTTCATTGAATGCCAGGAGATCCGCCAGTTGGACACGTCGATGTGTTCCAGGTTTTTCGAAGGGTATTCTTCCGGTCTCCAGCATCTTGACGAACGTCGGCCGTGATACCCCAAGTAATTCGGCAGCCTTTTGGGTCGTCAGCGTATGCGAGCTTGGAGTAATTGTGACCGCCAACCCACTTCGCATGGCATCTACCGTCTTGACGAGGACCTCATAAACCTCGTGGGGGATTTCGACCTGGTCGCCGGCATCTCCACCTGAAAGGAAGAATTTGGGCTCTGGGGCAAAGCCCCTGCGGGCACTATGAGTTTCGATGAAGCTGTAGATCTCCCCGGTTTTCGGAGTCTCTGGTGCGAAGAAGGTTTCTTTGGTGGCTGCGCCGCTATGCATGATTCTCCCTTCCTAGTAGCTGATCACATTTTTTGTTTCTTTCGTTTCCATAACCGTAACGCCGATTCGGGCCTCCGGTCCAGACTTGCGACGTGCCCGTGGACCCCCGGGAATATTATCCGAAGAACTTGCCTAAAACCACTTGTGTAATAAGTTTGGCGCTTATACGATAAGTTGTGTTCACCAGCACATCCCGCCATTCCCTCCCAGGAGCACAGACCCGCCATGAGCTACACACCAGACGCCATTCGCCACGTCAAGCTGTCCACCGCACGGCTGCCCCTGTCCACCCCGATCTCCGACGCCAAGGTCTTCACCGGGCGCCAGAAGCCCATGACCGAGGTTGTTTTCCTCTTTGCCGAGATCACCACCGAGCAGGGCCACGAAGGCCTCGGCTTCTCCTACTCGAAGCGCGCCGGCGGACCTGCGCAGTTCGCCCACGCCAAGGAAGTCGCCGAGACCATGATCGGCGAGGACCCCAACGACATTGCCAAGCTCTACACCAAGCTCTTGTGGGCCGGCGCCTCGGTGGGACGCTCTGGTGTCGCCACCCAGGCACTTGCAGCCCTCGACATTGCCCTCTACGACCTGAAGTCCAAGCGCGCAGGGCTGCCGCTGGCCAAGTTCCTCGGCTCCCACCGCGACTCCGTGCGCACCTACAACACCTCCGGCGGATTCCTCAACGCTTCCATCGAGGAGATCAAGGACCGCGCTACCCAGTCCATCGAAGAAGGCATCGGCGGCATCAAGATCAAGGTCGGCCTGCCCGATTCCTCCGAGGACCTGCGCCGCGTCACCGCGGTGCGCGAGCACATCGGTCCGGACGTCCCGATGATGGTGGACGCCAACCAGCAGTGGGACCGCGCCACTGCACTGCGCATGGGCCGCAAGCTCGAGGAATTCGATCTGGTCTGGATCGAGGAACCCCTCGATGCCTACGACTCCGAGGGCCATGCGGCACTCGCCGCCGCCCTTGACACCCCCATCGCCACCGGCGAGATGCTGGCCTCCGTCGCCGAGCACGAACGCCTGATTGCCACCCGCGCCTGCGACATCATCCAGCCCGATGCCCCGCGCATCGGCGGCATCACCCAGTTCCTGCGCCTGGCCACGCTCGCGGACCAGGCAGGCCTCGACCTGGCACCGCACTTCGCCATGGAGATCCACCTGCATCTTGCCGCCGCCTACCCGCGCGAGCCCTGGGTGGAGCACTTCGACTGGCTTGACCCGCTGTTCAACGAGCGCCTCGAGACCAAAGACGGGCGCATGCTGGTCCCTAACCGCCCGGGACTCGGCTTCACCTTCAGCGACCAGGCCCGCGCCTGGACGACCGACACCGTCGAGTTCGGCCGAGCTTAAGCTCCCGGCCACGGCGCGCGTGAAAGCATTCTACTTATGAAACCCAATCTGACGACCGGACTGGTTGAACATCTGCGCGAGCAGATCAGCTCCGGACTCATCGCCCCGGGCGAGAAGCTCCCAAGCGAGAATGCCTTGATCGCGGAGCACGCGGTCTCCCGCACCGTGGTGCGTGAGGCCCTGACCCGGCTACAGGCCGAAGGACTGGTTCACACGCGCCGCGGTGCCGGCAGCTTTGCCCTGACTCCCCCGCCTCCCGAAACCGGTGCGCAGGCGCGGGTCCCGCGGACCCTTGCCGAACGCCGGCATCTGCTCGAGTTCCGGATGGGCCTTGAATCCGAGGCGGCAGCCGCCGCCGCCATCACGGCGAACGCCGGGACCCTGACCGCCCTCGACGCGGCCCTTGAAGCGTTCAAGAGTGCGGGAACCAACGCCTCTCGCTCCATGAGCTGCGACTTCGATTTCCACTCGGCAGTTGCAGCGGGAAGCGCCAACCCCTATTTCCTGGATGCGGTGTGCCACCTCGGTCCGGCCATGATTGCCATGCCGCGCCAGCGACTGGATTCCCATGACTCAGTCTTGGTCCCCCGACTGGAACAGGTTGCGGAGGAACACCTCACCATCCGCAATGCCATCGCCTCCGGCAATGCGATGGCCGCGGCTGCGGCCATGCGCGTGCACCTGGCAAACTCCCTGCACCGACTCGAGATCGAAGCCGGAGTCTCGACCGCGGGCAACTGAGCAGCCAAGACCCGATGCCCTTGCCATGCTTCTTGGCAGGGGCATCGGCGTGCTCTCGCCCTGGTTAGCGCAGCCGCCGCAATACCGGATCCATGAAGAAATTGATGCGGGAATGACGTTCCGGGCACGAGATCCACACGGGCATTGGGACGAGCCCATCGCGCCCGCCAATGCGCCCACGAACGTCCGGCGAGATGCTGTTCAGGTTGGCTTCCAGGCATGAAAACCCCACCAATCAAAAGATGGCGGGGGGCCATGGATGTAGCTATACCTCAAGAGCCGAGCAGCGCCACGAGAACGTAAACACCATGATGAGGCCGCGACTTCAGCTGAAGACGGGATATCCCTGGTGCGGACGTAGCGCGATTGAGCCTGGAATGGTCTGTTATCGGGATGCCCGGCTCATCGTCCGTCCGCCTTGGCAACGCTTACATTTTCCGTCGAACCGCACAGCAAATATCCGCGTTTGAATATCTCCTACGCTTCTACCCCAGCAGAAGGCCGCCTTTGGGCAACACAAAAATTGTGGGCCCACCCGGGCGGAGATATTTTGGGGGGGTGGTTATA
>NZ_JBKKAP010000116.1:0-40484 GCF_046714615.1 Paeniglutamicibacter sp. | reverse complement strand
GCGGGACACCGTCAGTGTCCCGCCCCGAGGTCGCTTCACGCGGTTCGCCCGCCGAAGTGGGCGAACCGCGTGCCGCGTTGGCTTAGCGCGTGAAGGCCGCGGTGAGCAGGCGTGCCTGCTCGACCTCGTGGCGCTTGTGCGTGCCGGTTGAGGTGGCGGCCGATGCCTTGCGGGACACCAGGCGAACGCCCTTGCCCAGCTCGGCGGGCAGGTTCAGGCCGACGAACGGCCACGGACCCTGGTTGGCCGGCTCGTCCTGCGTCCAGACGACCTCGGCGTTCGGGTACTTGGCGACCTCGGCAGCAATCGCCTCGGCGGGCAGCGGGTAGAGCTGCTCGACGCGCACGATCGCGGTCTTGGTGTCGTTCGCCTTGGTGCGTGCGGCTGCCAGGTCGTAGTACAGGCGGCCGGAAACCAGCAGCACGCGATCGACGTCGGCCGGGTTCAGGTTCGCGGTGTCGCCGATGACTTCCTGGAACGTACCGGTGGTGAAGTCCTCCACGGCGGATGCGGCGGCCTTGAGGCGCAGCAGCTGCTTCGGGGTGAAGATCACCAACGGCTTGCGCGGACGGGCGTAGGCCTGGCGGCGCAACAGGTGGAAGTGGTTGGCACCGGTGGAAGGCTGGGCCACGACCATGTTCTTTTCCGCACACATCTGCAGGAAACGCTCGATGCGGGCCGAGGAGTGATCCGGGCCCTGTCCCTCGTAGCCGTGCGGAAGCATCATGACCAGCGAGGAGCGCTGGCCCCACTTCTGCTCGGCGGAGGAGATGAACTCGTCGATGACTGTCTGGGCGCCGTTGACGAAGTCGCCGAACTGGGCCTCCCAGAGCACCAGGGCGTCCGGGCGTTCCACCGAGTAGCCGTATTCGAAGCCCAGGGCCGCGTATTCGCTCAGCAGCGAGTCGTAGATCCACAGCTTGGCCTGGTCCTCGGAGAGGTTCAGCAGCGGGTACCAGGTGGATCCGTTGAGGCGGTCGTGGAAGACCGCGTGGCGCTGCACGAAGGTGCCGCGGCGCGAATCCTGGCCCGCCAGGCGGACCGGCACGCCTTCCATGGACAGGGTGCCGAAGGCGGCGATTTCCGCCATGCCCCAGTCGATCCCGCCCTCGCGGCTCATCTTCTCGCGGCGCTCCAGGAGCACCTTGAGCTTCGGGTGGACGGTGAAGTCCTCCGGGATGGCCAGGTGGGCGGCGCCGATGTGCGCCAGGGTCTCTGGCGTGATGGCGGTGTCCCGGGGAGCGGCGGGGGATGCCTCGTCCTCGCGCTGGGCTGCGGGCAGCTCCAGGTCGTGGATTGCCGAGGTGCCCGGGGTGATGACCGGGATCGGGCTGGTCTGCGCCGCGTGGGTCTCGGCGAAGACGCGCTCCAGGCGTTCCTGGTAGTCGCGCAGCGCCTGGTCGGCCTCGTCCTGCGTGATGTCGCCGCGGCCGACAAGGGCCTCGGTGTACAGCTTGCGGGTCGAGCGCTTGGCCTCGATGAGGTTGTACATCATCGGCTGGGTCATCGACGGGTCGTCGCCCTCGTTGTGGCCACGGCGGCGGTAGCACACCATGTCGATGACGACGTCCTTGTTGAAGCGCTGGCGGTAGGCGAAGGCCAGCTGGGCCACGTGGACCACGGACTCGGGCTCGTCGCCGTTGACGTGGAACACCGGCGCCTGGACCTGCTTGGCAACGTCGGTGGCGTACACCGAGGAGCGCGAGTCGGTCGGGGCGGTGGTGAAGCCGACCTGGTTGTTCACGATCACGTGGATCGTGCCGCCGGTCTTGTAGCCCTCGAGCTGGGAGAGCGTGAGGGTCTCGCCGACCACGCCCTGTCCGGCGAATGCAGCGTCGCCGTGCACCAGGATCGGCAGGACGTTGAAGTCCTTGGTGCCGGAGCGGTCCTGCTTGGCGCGCACGATGCCCTCGAGGACCGGGTCAACGGCCTCCAGGTGCGAGGGGTTGGCTGCCAGGTAGACCTTGGTCTCGTTGCCCGAGTCCGAGGTGTAGGAACCCTCGGTGCCCAGGTGGTACTTCACGTCGCCCGAGCCCTGCACGGAGCCGGTCGGTGCGGTGCCCTCGAATTCGCGGAAGACCTGGGAGTAGGTCTTGCCGGCGATGTTGGTCAGCACGTTCAGGCGGCCGCGGTGGGCCATGCCGATGGCGACCTCTTCCAGGCCGGCGTCGGCGGCGTCGGAAATGATGCCGTCAAGCAGCGGAATCAGGGATTCGCCGCCCTCCAGGGAGAAGCGCTTCTGGCCGACGAACTTGGTCTGCAGGAAGGTCTCGAAGGCCTCCGCGGAGTTCAGCTTGCCCAGGATGCGGAACTGCTCCTCGCGGGTCGGCTTGGTGTACGGGTGCTCCAGTTCGTCCTGGAACCACTTGCGTTCCACCGGATCCTGGATGTGCATGTACTCGATGCCGATGGTGCGGCAGTAGGCATCGCGCAGCACGCCGAGGATGTCGCGCAGCATCAGGCGGTCCTTGCCGCCGAAGCCGCCGGTGACCCATTCGCGGTCCAGGTCCCACAGCGTCAGGCCGTAGGTCTGGATGTCGAGGTCCGGGTGGCGGCGCTGGACGTATTCCAGCGGGTTGGTGTCGGCCATGAGGTGGCCGCGCACGCGGTAGGAGTGGACCAGCTGCTGGATCCGGGCGATCTTGTTGACCTGCAGCTCGACGTCGACCTGGTTGTCGACGGCCCAGCGCACAGGTTCGTAGGGGATGCGCAGTGCTTCGAAGATCTCGTCGTAGAAGCCCTGCTCGCCGAGCAGGAGGGACTCGATGAGCTTCAGGAACTCGCCCGAGCCCGCACCCTGGATGACGCGGTGGTCGTAGGTGGAGGTCAGGGTAATGGTCTTGCCCACGCCCTGCAGCGCGACGGTCTTCTCGGAGGAGCCGCGGAATTCGGCCGGGTACTCCAGGGCGCCGACGCCCACGATGGTGGCCTGGCCCTTGGAGAGGCGCGGCACCGAGTGCACGGTGCCGATGCCGCCGGGGTTGGTCAGCGACACGGTGGTGCCGGCGTAGTCGTCGGCGGTGAGCTTGTTGGCCCGGGCGCGCTTGATCAGGTTCTCGTAGGTGTCCCAGAACTCGTTGAAGCTCAGGGTCTCCGCGGCCTTGATGTTCGGCACTGCCAGCATGCGGGAGCCGTCGGGCTTGGGCATGTCGATGGCGATGCCGAAGTTCACGTGTGCCGGGGCGATGGCCATCGGCTTGCCGTCGATCTCGGCGTAGGTGACGTTCTGCGAGGGGAACAGCTTCAGGGCGCGGATCACGGCGAAGCCGATGATGTGCGTGAAGGAGATCTTGCCGCCGCGAGCGCGCTTGAGGTGGTTGTTGATGACCACGCGGTTGTCGATCAGGGCCTTGGCCGGGACCGCGCGCACCGTGGTGGCCGTCGGAACGGTCAGGGACTGTTCCATGTTGGTGGCGATGGCCTTGGCCGGGCCGCGCAGCTGGGTGCGCTTTTCCTCGCCCATGGCGCCGGGGGCGCTGGCCTTGGGGACCTGTGCGGGGATCGGCTGCGACTTGGTGGCCGGGGCCGGGTCGGCAGGGACGCGCGGTGCGGCGGCGTTGCCCGCGGCGGAGGATTCCGCGGAAGCGCTGGCCGTGCTGCCGGTGACGTCAACGACACGTGCCTGGGTGGCGGCGCGCGGAACGGCGGCAGGGGCTGCAGGTGCCGGAGCCGGGGTCGCCGCAACCGGGACCTCCGCGGCCGGAGGTGCGGCCGCCTGCTCCGAATTGAGGGACGCGAAGATGTCCCACCATTTCTTGTCTACCGAGTTCTTGTCCTTGAGGAACTGCTGGTACAGCTCGTCAACTAGCCATTCGTTCCCGCCGAACTCTTCGGTGAGTCGGTGGTGCGATTGATCTGGCACGGTATTACGCCTCTTCTCCCTGTATTTCCTATTGTCCAAGCGCCGCCGAGGGGGATGGCCACCAAGGGGCATAGTTCTAGACCTGCTAAGTAGTCTAGTGACTATTCGGCTCCGGGTGGGAACCAATGAGCCGGGAGTCACACTGGCGTAGTCATGAACGACGCAGGAAGTGACACCCTGCACACCGCGGGCCCGTTTCGGCCCGCAGCCGGTCACCGGGCACGGACGTGCCCTCGTGCGCGTGCGAGCTGGTGCGCATGTGCGCAGGTCGTAGTTCAGATACACTGAAATTGTTATGGACAGCCACTCTCTGTGCCGGCCAGTCGTGAAATCACGCGGTGCCGGCCACACATGTCATTGCCCACCCAATTCAGCTTCGCTTTCGGAGCCTTCCAGTTGCAGGCACACACACCTTAGACTTCCGGGCCTCGGCACTGCCGCCCCCCGAAGCACACCCGCCTCCGGGGCGGTGAAACACTAAATGGAATGGTTGCTGCTGGCCCTCGGCCTGCTGCTGATCCTGGGCACCGGCTTCTTCGTCGCCGTCGAGTTTTCCCTCGTCGCGCTGGACCAGGCCAATGTCCAGCAAGCGGTCGACAAGGGCGACACCAAGGCCATCGCCTTGCTGCAATGCCTCAAGTCCCTTTCCACCCAACTTTCCTCCTGCCAATTGGGGATCACCCTGACGACGCTGCTGACCGGCTACGTCATCGAACCCTCGGTGGGCAAGCTCCTCCAGGAACCCCTGCTGGCCGTGGGGCTCGGCGACTCCGCGGTCCCCGTCAGCCTCGTGGTGGCCATGCTGCTGGCCACGCTGCTGTCGATGGTCATCGGCGAGCTGGTCCCCAAGAACCTGGCCATTGCCAAGGCCTTCGAGATCGGGCGCGCGGTTGCCCGCCCGCAGCTGGTCTTCACCGCCATCTTCAAGCCGGCCATCATCGTTCTCAACGGCTTCTCCAACAAGGTCCTGCACCTGGTCGGCCTCGAGGTCAAGGAGGAGATCTCCGGGGCACGGTCCCCGGCCGAACTGGTCTCGCTGGTGCGCCGCAGTGCGGCAATGGGGACGCTGGACAAGGATGCGGCGCTCTTCGTTGACCGCACGGTGCGCTTCTCCGAGCGCTCGGCCGCCGATGTCATGACCCCGCGCACCAGGATGCAGACCATCGAGCACGACGCCCACGTCCAGGACGTCATCGAACTGGCCAAGCAGACCGGTTACTCGCGCTTCCCCGTCACCGACGGGTCCACCGACGAAATCAAGGGCGTCTGCCACGTCAAGACCATCATTGCCATCCCGCGCGACAAACGCGGCGGCAAGGAGGTCGGCGAGAACAAGACCCCGGTGATCTTTGTCCCCGAAACCGTGCACCTGGACACGCTGCTGGTGCAGCTGCGCGGCGCAAACCTGCAAATGGCCATCGTGCTTGACGAATATGGCGGAACCGCCGGAATGGTCACCTTGGAAGACCTGATTGAGGAAATCGTCGGCGAGGTAGCCGACGAACACGACTCGGCCCTACCCGAGGTCCGCCAGCTGCCCGACGGCTCCTGGATGATCCCGGGCATGTTCCGCCCTGACCAGCTCAATGAGCTCATCGGCGAGGTGGAGATCCCCGACGACGCCGCCTACGAGACCCTGGGCGGGTTCGTGATGGCCGAACTGGGCCGGATCCCGTTCCTGGGGGACGTGGTCGACACCGAGGGCGGGGCCTTCACTGTCACCGCGCTGGACAAGCGTCGCGTCGCCGAGCTGCATTTCGTGCCGCGGGAATCGAGCGCATCCAGCGCCTCCTCGGCCGCAAGCCCGGACGAAGCAACGGGGCGTGGGGCATGAACGACGTTGCCGGCCTGCTCTGGCTGATCGTGCTGTTGCTGGGCAATGCGTTCTTCGTGGCGGCGGAATTCGCCGTCATGTCGGCGCGCCGCTCCCAGATCGAACCGCTGGCCGACGCGGGGTCCAAGCGCGCGATCCGCGCCCTGAAGGCCATGGAATCGGTGTCCATCATGCTGGCGGTGTGCCAGTTGGGCATCACGGTGTGTTCGCTGCTGATCCTGAACGTCGCAGAACCTGCCATCCACCACCTCCTGGTGGTGCCGCTGGAATCGGTGGGCGTGTCCGAGCCGCTGTCCGGGTCCATCGCCTTCCTCCTGGCGCTGCTCATCGTCACCTTCCTGCACGTGACCTTCGGCGAGATGGTGCCGAAGAACATCTCGGTGTCGATGGCCGACAAGGCGGTGCTGCTGCTGGCCGGGCCGCTGTTGTGGCTCTCGCTCGTGGTGCACCCGGTAGTGGTGTCGCTGAACTGGATCGCCAACCAGTTCCTGCACCTGATGAAGATCGAACCCAAGAACGAGGTGAACTCCGCGTTCACCGCCGCCGAGGTGCAGTCGATCATCGCCAGCTCCGCGCTCTACGGAACGCTGGAGGCCGACGACGCGCTGCGGCTGCGCAAGGCGCTGGAGTTCTCGGACCTCACGGCCGCCGGGACCATGGTGTCGCGCGAGCGCGTGGTGGCCCTGCAGCGCGGCACCACGGTGCAGGAGTTCGAACGCACCGTGGGGCGGACCGGCTTCTCCCGCCTCGTCATCGCCGAGGCCGGCGAATTCGTGGGCTATTGGCACATGAAGGACGTCATGGCGCTGCCGGACAGCCAGTACCACCGGCCGGTGTCGGGCATCGAACTGCGCCCCATGGGCGTGGTCGCCCGCGATGCGGAGATCGAGGACGTGCTGGAGCAGATGCGTGCCGACGGCAAGCACCTGGCCCGGGTCGTCGATGAATCCGGCGCAACCCTGGGAATCCTGTTCCTCGAGGACGTGCTGGAGCAGCTGGTCGGGGAAATCGACGACCAGAACCAGAAGAGGGGCATCCGCCGGGAGAACCGAAGCGCCCAATAATGCGAATGACTCGCAATTGAGATAGTCTGGTGTCCTGTATTTCCCCGAAAGGCCCCGCACACTCCGCATGAACTCACCACTTCGCGCCCTCACCGCCGCCGCCTCGATCCTGTTGCTATCCGCCTGCGCCGCCACGGAGCCGGACATCCAGGGCGCCCCGCCCGCCGCCACCGGGGAGGTGCTTGAGGTTCTCGCCTCCACCTCCGTGTATGCGGACGTGGCCCGGGCGGTCGGCGGTTCGGCGGTCAGCGTGAGCGCCATCGTGGACCAAACCTCGCAGGACCCGCACTCCTACGAGGCCACGGCGCGGGACAAGCTTGCGCTCTCGAAGGCCGATGTCGTCATCGCCAACGGCGGGGGATACGACCCGTTCATGGACGCGCTGGCCGAGGGGCTGTCGCTGCCCGAGGGTGCGATGCTCCACGCCGTCGACTTCCAGTCGGAGCACGGCGACGCCGAGGAGGCCCCCGCCGGCGACGACCTCGACGGGCACGACCACGCCGAGGGCAACGAGCACGTCTGGTACGACGTGCACACCGTCGGCGCCCTGGCCCGCGCCCTGGCCGCCGAGTATTCTGCGCTGCTGCCGGACCGGGCCAAGGAATTCGCGGCGTCCGCCGCGGCCTTCGAGGCGCGCATCGACACCCTGGCCGCGGCCATCGGGGCCTTGCGGCCGGCCGGAACGGGAAAGGAATTCGCGATGACCGAACCGCTGGCCTACTACCTGCTCACCGAAGCCTCGATGGCCGACGGCACCCCCGCGGGCGTCAGCGCCGCCATGGAGGCCGGCGAGGACCTGCCCCCGCTGCTGCTCAAGGAACTGGGCGACGGGCTGGCGGCGCACAAGTACGCGCTGCTGGCAGTGAACGTCCAGACCTCCGGGCCGCAAACCGACAGGGTCGCCTCCCTGGCCCGGTCCGCCGGGGTCCCGGTGCTGGAGCTGACCGAAACCCTGCCCGACGGGCAGGACTACATCTCCTGGATGGAATCCAACGTGGAACAGCTCGAGGTGGCCCTTGGCCGCTAGCACCAGCTCCGGGGCGCCAGCGCCCGAACCCGTGGTCAGCCTGCGCAACGCCTCGCTGCGCTTCGGGGACCGCCTGCTCTGGGACGGCCTGGACCTGGACATCGCCCCGGGCGAGTTCCTGGCCGTGCTCGGGCCCAACGGCTCGGGCAAGACCACCATGCTGCGCACCCTGATGGGGCTGCAGGAGCTCTCCGGGGGAACCGTCCGGATCGCCGGCAAGCCGGCAACGCGCGGCTCGCGGCAGGTCGGCACGATCCCGCAGCAGCGTTCCTTCGACGACAACACCCCGCTGCGGGCCCGCGACCTCGTCGCCCTGGGCATCGACGGGCACAAGTGGGGCATCCGGCTGGGCCGCAAGGCCATGCGCCGGCGCGTGGATTCGTTGCTGGAACTGGTCGGCGCCACCTCCTACGCCGAGCGGCCCGTCGGGGTGCTCTCCGGCGGGGAGCAGCAGCGCCTGCGCGCGGCCCAGGCGCTGGCGGACAATCCGCGGCTGCTCTTGTGCGACGAGCCACTGCTCTCCCTTGACCTGCACCACCAGCAAGCCATCTCCGGCCTGATCCACCGACAGGCCTGCGACCACGGTGCCGCGGTGGTCTTCGTGACCCACGAGATCAACCCGATCCTGCAATACGTCGACCGGGTGCTGTACCTGGCCGGCGGGCGCTTCCACATCGGGACCCCCGCCGAGGTCATGCGCTCCGAGGTGCTCTCCGAGCTCTACGGCGCCCCCATCGAGGTCTTCGAGTCCAACGGCCGCATCGTGGTCGTGGGCATGCCCGAGACCGTCACCCACGCCGACCCGCAGCATCGCGCCCACCCGCTTCAAGGAGCCTAGGAACCATGGACCTATCCGAGATCTGGAGCACCGTCTTCAGCTTCGAAGACTACGCCGAGATCCTGCCGCTGGTCTCCAACTCGCTGATCGCCGGTGCCCTGCTGGGCCTGGTGGGCGGGATGATCGGCATCTTCGTGATGCTGCGCGACATGGCCTTCGCGGTGCACGGCATCGCCGAACTCTCCTTCGCCGGGGCTGCCTTCGCCCTGCTGATCGGCACCAACGTCGTCGTCGGCTCCCTGGTCGGGTCGATCCTGGCCTCGCTGCTGCTGGGGATCATGGGCGCCGCGGCCAAGGACCGCAACTCCATCATCGGCGTGCTGATGCCCTTCGGGCTGGGTTTGGGGATCCTCTTCCTGGCTCTCTACCAGGGCCGCAGCGCGAACAAGTTCGGGTTGCTCACCGGGCAGATCGTCGCCGTCGACACGGTGCAGCTGGGCGTGCTGGCGGTGTGCTCCGTAATTGTCATGGTGGCGCTGGTGGCCATGTGGCGCCCGCTGACGTTCATCAGCGTCGACCCTGCCGTTGCAGCGGCGCGCGGGATTCCCGCCGCACGGCTCTCGGTCGCCTTCATGGTGGTCCTGGGCCTGGCCGTGGCCCTGTCGATCCAGGTGGTCGGCGCGCTGCTGGTGCTCGCCCTGCTGATCACCCCGGCTGCGGCTGCCATCCGGGTGACCTCCAACCCCATGCTGACCGTGAGCCTCTCGGTGGCCTTCGCGATGACCTCGGTGGTGGGCGGCATCCTGCTGGCACTCGCAGGGTCGTTGCCGATCAGCCCGTATGTCACCACGATCTCCTTCCTCATCTACCTGGTGTGCCGGCTCATCGCCTGGCGCAAGGACAGGGTGCGGCACTCGGAGAAGATGGCGGCAGTCGCCGCATAGGACGCACGTACGCCCAAGCCGGCAAGACACCGAAGGCGTGTGCACGGCCCCCATCCGGGGCCAGGCACACGCCTTTTTTGCGGGCACGGGTTTGGTCGGCCGGCGGGGTTGACGCACCACATCGGGCGGCCCAGTCTTGTCGTGGGATTCGAATCCCGAACCAAGTGCCACATCAGCCAACGAGGAGATCCACGTGGACGCGAACAAGGACCTGCAAGCCATCATCCGCCAACCCGATGAAGGGGAACGGCGCTGGTTCTTCGGCGGCGGGGTGCATGTCTGGAAGGCCACAGAGGCCCAGACAGCAGGCGCCTTCCTGCTCTTTGAGGACCAGCTGGAGAACGGCAAGGACACCCCGTTGCACACGCACCCGGGATCCGACGAGACGATGGTCGTACTCAGTGGCGAGATCGTGATGCACCTGGATGGCCTGGAATCGACGATCGGTGCCGGCGGCCTGGTCATGGCGCCGCGGGGCATGCCACATGCGTTCAAGGTGACAGCCGATGCCACGCGGGTGTTGTGCCTGCACACCCCCGGGATGTGCCAGGGATTCTACTGGGATGCCAGCGTGCCGCTGGAAGACGGCGATCCCGGATCGGGCGAGGTGGATTTTGGCCGGGTCATGGATTCGGCGCGGCGCAACGGGGGCATCGAAATCCTGGGGCCTTCGCCCTTTGCCGGCCAGGGTTCCTGAACCGGTCTCGGGGCTAGACGATCGAGCCGGCGGCCTTGGCCGCGGAGCATGCAGGGCACAGCCCGTAGATCTCCACGGTGTGCGTGGGTTCGGTGAAGCCGTTCTCCTGCGCCACCCGGGCCGCCCACTTCTCCACCGCGGGGGCCTCGACCTCGACGGCCTTGCCGCAATTGCTGCATACGAGGTGGTGGTGGTGGTGCTCGATGACGCACTGGCGGTACATCGCCTCGCCCTCGTTGTTGCGCAGCACGTCGACCACGCCGTCCTCCGCCATCGACAGCAACAGGCGGTACACCGTGGCCAGGGAGACCTTGTCGCCCCCGTCAACGAGCCACCGGTGGAGTTCCTGCGCCGTCACGAAATCATCGACCTTCTCCAGCGCGGCATTCACTGCCAGTCGCTGCTTGGTCACGCGCTGTTCGGAACTGCGCCGCTCGGTCGCAGGATTCGTCATTTGTTGAAGCACTCCTCGTAGATCGGCACATTGTCCGTTGGTGCGTGCCGCGGCCACCGATTCCGGCGCCGCGCCGGGATCACCCGTGGACACCTCGAGTTTACCAGCGGGTGCGCCGGCCGGGCGGCTCCGTGAAGCCGGCCCGCCCGAAGCACGATGGCGCCGGCCTCTGGTGCGCCGGGCGCCCGGCTGCATAGGCTGGGGCCCATGGAGATCATCAAGTTCAACCACGCGTGCATCAAGGTGCAGTCGTCCAACCGGGCCCTGGCCATCGACCCGGGCAACAACTCGCAGCTCGATGAGGCGCTTGACGGCGTCGAGGCCATCCTCGTCACCCACGAACATCCCGACCACCTCGACCTTCAGCCGGTGCTGCGCGCACTGGCGGGAAACCCGGAGCTCACGCTGCATGCCCCGGTCGCCCTGGCCGCCAGGGTGCTCGAGGCCGCGACGGCGGCGGGGGTGCACGGTGCGGAGGAGCGCATCCACGGGGTCGGGCCGGGTGCGTCATTCGAGGCAGCGGGAATGGAGATCTCCACCCACGGCGGGATGCACGCGATGATCCACCATTCCCTGCCGGGGGTCTCGAACATCGGATACTTCATCGGGCACAGGCTCTTCCACCCCGGCGACAGCTACCAGGTGCCCGAGGGGATCGCCATCCTGACGCTGCTGGTCCCCGCCCACGCCCCCTGGGCGAAGATCGGGGAGACCATCGAGTTCATGTCCATTGTTGGAGCGGCGCAAAACTTCCCGATCCACGACGGGCTGCTCAACGAGCGCGGCCTGGCGCTGGTGGACGGGCACCTGGGGCGCGTGGCCGCCGAGCGCGGGCTGGACTACCGCCGGATTCCCAACGGCGAGGTCGTGGACCTGGAGCCCTGAGGGCCCGACGTCCGGTGCCACCAACTGCGCTCGCGAGCGGGCTTAGTCCCAGCTGCCGGTGGCCAGCAGCCGCTCGATCCGGCCGGTGTAGGGCGCCGGGTCCAGCCCGGCTGCCTCGAGCCAGCCGGCATCGTAGTAGGAGGTGGCGTAGCGCTCCCCGTTGTCGCACAACAGCGAGACGACCGAGCCCCTTTCGCCCGCGGCCAGCATGTTCGCCACGACCTGCCAGGCCAGCCAGAGGTTGGTGCCGGTCGAAGGTCCGGCGCACAGGTGCGCGAAGTCCTGCAGGTGGCGCATCGCCGCCACCGAGGCGGCATCGGGCACCGTGGCCATGAAATCTATGATGCCGGGCACGAAGCTGGGCTCCGGGCGGGCCCGGCCGATGCCCTCGATGCGGCTGGCAGTGCCCGTGGCGGTGAGCGGGTCGCCGCCCGCATTGGCGGCCTGCCAGGCCGGCAGGAACGCCGAGCCTTCAGGGTCCGCGACGGCCAGGCGCGTTCCATGGCGGTGGTAGCGGGCGTAGCGCCCGATGGTCGCCGAGGTCCCGCCGGTGCCGGCGCCCACCACGATCCAGGCCGGGACGGGGTGTTCCTCCATGGCCAGCTGGCCGAAAATCGACTCGGCGATGTTGTTGTTCCCGCGCCAGTCCGTCGCCCGCTCGGCGTAGGTGAACTGGTCCATGTAGTGCCCGCCCGTGGCCGCCGCCAGCCGCTCGGATTCCGCGTACACGCTGGAGGGATCCGCGACCAGGTGGCAGGTCCCTCCGGTGGCCTCGATGAGCGCGATCTTCTCCGGGGAGGTGCCCGCGGCCATGACGGCGATGAACGGCAGGCCCAGCAGCTTCGCATAGTACGCCTCGGAGACCGCGGTGGACCCCGAAGAGGCCTCCACGATCGTGGTGCCCTCGGTGATCCAGCCGTTGACCAGTCCGTAGAGGAACAGCGAGCGGGCCAGCCGGTGCTTCAGGCTGCCGGTGCGGTGCGTCGACTCGTCCTTCAGGTACATCTCGATGCCCCACTCCGGCGGCAGTGCGAGCTTGTGCAGGTGGGTGTCGGCGGAGCGCATCGACTCGGCCTCGATGGTGCGTACCGCCGCGTCGACCCACTCACGGGTTCCGGAGGGTTCGGGCAGCGAAATCAGGTGCGTTGTATCCACCCGAGCAAGCCTACCCAAACAACCGCGGCGTGTCCGGGACCGCCCGCGCCGCGCGGGTCCACGCCTGGGAACTACGCTGGAATCCAAAGGGCTCTTCCGGGCCACGGCCACACGAACAAGGAAGTCACGCGCATGGGCGAGGAACGCCGGACACTGATCACGGCCCGGGAACTGGCCGCGCTGCTGGATGGGGCAACAGGTACGGTGCTGCTCGATGTTCGCTGGGCGCTGGGAGATGCCCGGGGCAGGGATCACTACGAGGCCGGACACATCCCCGGCGCCATCTTCGTCGACCTGGAATCCGAGCTCTCCGCGCGCCCGAGCCCGGCGGCCGGGCGCCACCCGCTGCCCGACGCGCAGGACTTCGCCGTTTCCGTCCGCCGCTGGGGCATCAACACCGACTCCGCCGTGGTGGTTTACGACGCCACCGGCGCGCTGGCGGCGGCCCGCGGCTGGTGGCTGCTGCGCCACGCCGGAATCGGGAATGTGCGGGTGCTCGACGGGGGACTTGACGCCTGGGAAGACGGCGGACACGCGCTGCAGACCGGGAACAACACCGCCGTGCCGGGAAACGCGCAGCCGGGCTGGGGGCACATGCCGGTGATCGACATCGATCAGGCCGCGGCGTTCCCCGGCCACGGGATCCTGCTCGACTCGCGCGCCGCCGAACGCTACCGCGGCGAGGTCGAACCCATCGACCCGCGTGCCGGCCACATCCCCGGTGCGCGCAACCGCCCCGTGACCGAGAATCTCGATGCGGGCAAGCGCCTGCTGGAACCCGGCGAACTTACCCGCGCGTATGGGCAGCTGGGCGTGAAGGCCGGTGCCGGCGCGCAGGACGTGGCGGCGTATTGCGGCTCGGGGGTCACCGCCGCCCACCAGGTGCTGGCGCTGGAAACCCTTGGGGTGCGGGCCGCGCTGTTCCCGGGGTCCTGGTCGCAATATTGCGCCGATCCGTCCCGCCCGGCGGCCACCGGAGCCACCCCGTGACCGACCGGGAAACAGCGCCCCGCCGTGCCGCTGGCCCCGACGCCCGGGTGCGCGGTAGGTTCGGAGCATGATCGGTCGCCCGAAGCCCCCGCCCCTTGATGCAGCCGCGAAGATCCGCGAGCGTGCCCGCAGCCGCACGGAGCCGGCGGCGCTCGCTTCGGAGGCCGTGCCGGCACTGGGCATCGTGGTGGCCGGCGGGCCGCTGGTGCCGCTGGAAATCCGCCGCCGGTCACCGGGCCTGCGCGACGTGGTCATCGATGTCCAATTCTGCGGGCTGTGCGATGCCGACGTACATGCAGGGCGCGGGGAACGGGGCGCCACGCGCCTGCCGCTGGTCCCTGGGCACGAAATCGTCGGCGTCGTCGCCCAAACCGGTGCCGGGGTCACCGACCTGGAGCCCGGCACCCGGGTCGGCGTGGGCGCGATGGTCGATTCGTGCCGGGCTTGCGAGCCCTGCCGCGCGGGACGCGAACGGTTCTGCAGCAAGCCGGTGGCGACCTACGGGGCGCAGGACCCGCACACCGGCGAATACACCCAGGGCGGGTACTCGAAGCGCATCGTCGTGGACAGGGACTTCGTGCTGCGGATCCCGGCGGCGCTCGATCCGGCCGCCGCCGCACCCCTGCTCTGTGCCGGGATCACCGCGTATTCGCAGCTAAGGCACCACCAGGTGGGGCCCGGCAGCAGGGTGGGGGTGCTGGGCCTGGGTGGCCCGGGCCAGCTGGCCGTGAAGCTCGCGGTGGCCATGGGGGCCGAGGTTGCCGTGTTGGCCCGCGGGAGAGCCGAACGCGACTTGGCGCCCGGACTGGGTGCCACCACTGTCATCGACCTGCAGGACGCGGCAGCGCTGCGGGCAGCGAACGATTCGCTGGACCTGGTCATCGACACGTTCATCGCCCCGCACGAGGTGGCCGACTACCTCACGTGCCTGCGCCGCGACGGCGCCCTGGTCCGGCTTTCGCTGCCCGCCGGCGCCCTGCCGCCCGTTGAAACCCGGCTGCCGGAGCCCCCGGGTCCGGGGCATGCCGGGTCGTTGATAGGCTCGATTGCAGAAACCCGGGAGTTGCTCGATTTCTGCGCGGAACACCAGGTGGCCTGCGAGATCGAGCTCATCGGTGCGCAGGGCATCAACGAGGCGTGGGAGAAGATTCTCGCCGCGGACGTGCACTACGGGTTTGTTCTGGACCTCGCCACATTGGGCGGGAACGACTAAGGAGAGTGCATGAGCACGCTGTTTACCAAGATCATCGACGGCGAGATCCCCGGCCGCTTCGTCTGGAAGGACGAGCACGCCGTGGCCTTCTTGACCATCGGGCCGATCACGCACGGCCACACCCTGGTGGTGCCGCGTGAGGAAGTCGACCACTGGGTCGATGCCCCCGCGGAGCTGATGAACCACCTGGTCGCCGTGGCCGGGCACATCGGCCGGGCCCAGACGCGGGCCTTCGGGTCCTTGCGCGCCGGGCTCATGATTGCCGGGTTCGAGGTCCCGCACCTGCATGTGCACGTGTGGCCCACCAATTCGCTGGCCGACTTCGACTTGGCGCGGGCCGACAACGACCCGGATCCGGCCACCATGGATGCGAACGCGCGCACGCTGCGCGAGGCGCTGCGGGCGGACGGCCACGGGGACCTGATCCCCGACGCCTGAGCCAACGCTGCGGGTCCGCCGCTTGCGGCAGCTGCCCGACTCACGAAGCTGCCCGGGACGATTCACCTGAATCGTCCCGGGCAGCCTTGCGTGCATCGTCGCCTTGCTCCGGCGTCCGCCGGCCGGTGCCTACTTGGCCGCGGCGAGCCCCTCGCGCATCGCCGTGCGGATCCGCTTGCCGGAGACCGAGTAGGCGGTGCCCAGTTCCTGGGCGAAGAGCGAGACCCGGTATTCCTCCAGCATCCACTTCACCGCCGCCAGCGGTGCCGGGGTGCGGACACCCGGCACCAGCTGCCCGAGCGCCGTGTCGTATTCGTCCTCCAACGACTGGATGTCCAGGGTCGCTGCGTTGTCGCGCGCAAGATTCCCGGTGCCGAGTTTTTCCAGCCGCTTCTCGATGGCGGAGATGTAGCGCGGCAGCTGGGCCAGCTGCGCATAGCCGGTGCTGGCCACGAAGCCCGGGTACACCAGCTGCTCGAGCTGGGATTTCACGTCGTTCAGCGCGTTGACCAGGGCCAGCGAAGAGGCGGACTTCAGTTCCTTGTTGATCCGCCGGGTGCCGGAGAGCACCTTCTCCACGATGGCGGTGACGGAGAAGACGGTGTCGATCAGCTCGGCGCGGACGCGCTCGTACAACGCATCGAACTCGGCCTTGCCGAACGGGAGCGCCTCCGGAACGAGCCTGTCCACCGCGGCCATGGTGCAGTCCTGGATCAGTGAGGCGACCGAACCGTGCGGGTTCTGCGTGAAGACCAGCTTTTCCTGGTTGTTCAGGTGGTCAAGGACGTAGCGGGCCGGCGAGGGAACCTTGAGCAGCAGCAGCCGGATCACCCCGGTGCGGTGGGCGGCCATCTGCTCGACGGGGTTGCGGAAGACCGTCAGGCGCACGGAAGTCTTCTCATCCAGCAGCGCCGGGTAGGCGGTGACCTGCTGCCCGGCGACCTGGGTGACAACCTTGGGGGTGATGGCTCCGTTGATGCCGACGCCCGTGTCCCAGTCGGTCAACCCGGTGCGTTCCCACACCGTGGTCGCCACGACCGATGCGGCGCCGGGACGAGACGCGCCCGCCGCGGCCGGGGCCTTGGCACCCCGGGCGTTCCCCTGGCCCTTTTTCCCGTCGGGGGAGTTCCCGGGGGAGTTCCCGGGGGAGCCGGCCGCGCCGGTGGGCAGCGCCGCCCCGGGCTTGACGCCCAGGGATCGGGCGAGGGCCGAGCGGTTGGCCGCAGCCAGCGTCTGCTGCAGCACGGCCAGGTCCTGGGACTCGTCCAGGATCTTGGCGTCGGAGTCGACGACGGTGAAGGTGAAGCGCAGGTGCGCAGGCAGTGCCTCCCAGTTCCAGGAACCGGGTTCGATCACCACGCCCTTGAGCCGGCGCAGCGCCAGCTCCAGGGAGGCGGCCAGGTCGTCGGTCTCCGGGTTGAAGTCCGCCTCCAGCGCTGCCACGGCGGTGCGGGCCACGTCGGGGGCGGGCACGAAGTTCTTGCGGATGGCCTTGGGCAGCGACTTGATCAGCGCGGTGACCAGCTCAACGCGCAGCCCCGGGATGAGCCAGCGGAAGCGCACGGGGTCCAGCTGGTTCAGGAACAACACCGGAACGCGCACCGAGACGCCGTCGGATTCCCCGGCGCGGGCTGCCGGGTTGTATTCGTAGACGAGGTCAAGATCCAAGGTGCCGTGGCGCCAGGTGCGTGGATAGGCGGCCTCGTCCAGCTCGGTGGCATCGGCCTGAAGCATGTCCTCGGGGTTGAAGTCCAGCAGCGTCGGGTCCTCGTGCCGCGCGGCTTTCCACCAGCGGTCGAAGTGCCGCTCGGAGAGGACGTCGGCACCCAGGCGCGCATCGTAGAACTCGAAGAGGTCCTCGTCGCTCACGCGCAGATCGCGCCGGCGCATGCGGGTTTCGAGCTCCTCGATGTCCTCGAGCACGCGGCGGTTGCGGGCAAAGAACTTGTGGTGGGTCTTCCAGTCGCCCTCCACCAGCGCATTGCGGATGAACAGCTCGCGGCAGAGCTCCGGGTCCACGCGCGAGTACTGGATGCGGCGGCGCGGGACGATCGGCAGCCCGAAGAGCGTGATCTTCTCGTACCCCATGACCGCACCTGAATTCCGCGACCAGTGCGGTTCGGAGTAGCTCCGCTTGAGCAGGTCCCCGGCGATCTCCTCGACCCACTTGGGATCGAGCCGGGCGGCGGTGCGGGCCCAGAGCCGGCTGGTCTCCACCAGCTCGGCGGCCATGACCCACTCGGTGGACTTCTTGGACAGGGCGGAGCCGGGGAAGACGGAGAAGCGGGTGCCGCGGGCGCCCACGTATTCGCGCTTGCGCTCGTCCCAGGAGCCCACGTGTCCCAGCAGCCCGGAGAGCAGGGAAATGTGGATGGCGTCCTCGTTGGCGGCCGGGTCAACCGGTTCCGGGGAGATCGCGATGCCCAGCGGCCTGGCCAGCTGGCGCAGCTGGGTGAACAGGTCCTGCCACTCGCGCACGCGCAGGTAGTTGATGTATTCGTTCTTGCACAGGCGCCGGAAGGCAGAGGAGGAGAGTTCCTTCTGCTGCTCCTGCAGGTAGTGCCAGAGATTCAGCAGCGAGGAGAAATCCGACTTCGCATCCATGAAGCGCTTGTGCATTTCCTGGGCGCGTTCGCGCTTGCCGGTTTCCTCGCTGGGCCGCTCCCGCGGGTCCTGGATGGACAGAGCCGCCGCCAGCACCATGACCTCCTTGGCACAGCCCCGGGAGCCGGCCTCCACGATCATCCGGCCGAGCCGCACGTCCACCGGCAGCTGGGCCAGCTGCGAGCCGACCTTGGTGATGGTGGCCTCGGCGCCGGTGTTCAGGGCGCCGAGCTCGCGCAGCAGCGCCACGCCGTCGTTGACCGACTTGGCATCCGGCGGCTGGACGAAGGGGAAGTCCGCGACGTCGCGCGCGGTGCGCACCACGCCCATCGAGCTCATCTGCAGGATCACCGCGGCCAGGTTGGTGCGCAGGATCTCCGGGTCGGTGAACGCGGGGCGCGTCTCGAAGTCGTCCTGCGAGTAGAGACGGATGGCGATGCCGTCGGACACGCGCCCGCAGCGGCCAGAGCGCTGGTTGGCGCTGGCCTGCGAGACGCGCTCGATGGGCAGGCGCTGGACCTTGGTGCGGTGGGAATAGCGCGAGATGCGGGCGGTGCCGGTGTCGATGACGTACTTGATGCCCGGCACGGTCAGCGAGGTCTCGGCGACGTTGGTGGCCAGCACGATGCGCCGGTTCTTCCCGGGGTGGAAGACCTGGTGCTGTTCGGCCAGCGAGAGCCGGGCAAACAGGGGCAGGATCTCGGTCCCGGCCAGGCGCCGGTTGGTCTTCACGCGGGCGCGCAGCACCTCGGCGGCGTCGCGGATCTCGCGCTCGCCGGGGAAGAAGATCAGGATGTCCCCGGGCGCCTCCATGGCGAGCTCGTCCACGGCCTCGGCGATGGCATCGAGCGGGTCGCGGTCCTCGGCCTGGGCATCGGGGTCCAGCTCGTCCTCGTCCATGCCGTCGGCAGGGTTCAGCGGACGGTAGCGCAGCTCCACCGGGAAGGTGCGGCCGGAGACCTCGATGATGGGGGCGGGGATCGGCTCGTCGCCCTCTGGCCCGGGCGCGGCGAAGTGCTCGGCAAAGCGCTGCGGGTCGATGGTCGCGGAGGTGATGACGATCTTCAGGTCCGGCCGCTGGGGCAGGATCCGCCGCAGGTAGCCGAGCAGGAAGTCGATGTTGAGGCTGCGTTCGTGGGCCTCATCGATGATGATGGCGTTGTATTTCTTCAGCAGCTTGTCGCGCTGGATCTCGGCCAGCAGGATGCCGTCGGTCATCACCTTGACCTTGGTGGCGCGGGAGACCTCGCCGGTGAAGCGCACGTGGAAGCCGACCTCGGCGCCGATGGTGGTGCCCAGCTCCTCGGCGATGCGCTCGGCGACGGTGCGAGCGGCCAGGCGGCGCGGCTGGGTGTGCCCGATCATCCCGCGCTCACCCATGCCCAGCTCCAGGAGCATCTTGGGCAGCTGGGTGGTCTTGCCGGAACCGGTTTCACCGGCGACGATGACCACCTGGTTGTCCTTGATGGCGGACATGATGTCGTCGCGTCGCGCGGAAACGGGAAGGGCTTCGGGATAGGAAATCGTCAGGGCCATGATGACCCAAGTCTATGCCAGCGGCAGGCCGCCACCCGGCCGCTGCGGCGGCGTCCCTTCGTGCGAGAACGGCAAGCAACTGGATCGCCCTGCGGCCACCATTTATTCGGCTTCCGAAGGTGTCAAGAAATCGCATTGTCCACGGTACCGTCTGATTCTCAACACACAGGGATACCAATTGTCCGATTATCGATGGCAATTGATGAAAGATGCATGGGAAGATGATGAATGCTTCACCGTTTGTCTTGCAATTCAGGGCAGATGGAAGAAATGTGAGTAGCTTCACATGTAGTATCGAAGCAATTCATGAGGAGAACTTCCTGCCTATCGGCCGAGGATGTACAAATCCTGAAATTTGCCCGGAATTGGCCAACACCGAACGCCAGGCATGACACTCGCACGTCATGAAAGGAACACAATGAAAATCTTCAAGTCCGTACAGATCGCAGCCTCGGTCGCAGCCACCGCATTGGTGCTCACCGCCTGTGGCGGATCCACCACCCCGGAGGCCACCGGTTCCTCGGCCGCAGCCGGCCCCGTGACGATTGGCATTGCCCAGTACGTGTCCCACCCGTCCCTGGACGCCGTGGTCACCGGTTTCAAGAAGGGCATGACGGCCGCCGGCTACACGGGCGACGACAAGGTCAAGTACGACTTTGCCAACGCCCAGGCCGACCAGGCCACCAACACCTCGATCGTGGGCAAGTTCGCCAGCGACAAGGACATGGACCTGGTCCTGGCCATCGCCACCCCGACCGCACAGGCCGCGGCCCAGTCGATCACCCAGATCCCTGTGGTCTTCTCCGCCGTCACCGATCCGCTGGAAGCCAAGTTGGTCTCCAGCCTGGAGGCACCGGGCGCCAATGTCACCGGCACCTCGGACAAGAACCCGGTGAAGGAGCAGCTGGAGCTGCTCAAGAAGATCAAGCCCGAAGCCAAGACCGTGGGCATCGTCTACTCCTCGGGTGAGGTCAACTCGGGGGTCCAGGTCCAGTGGGCCAAGGACGCCGCGGCCGAATTGGGCCTGACCATCGAAGAGAAGGCCATCTCGGCATCCTCCGAGGTTCAGCAGGCGGCATCGGGCCTGGACGTCGACGCGTTCTACGTCCCGACCGACAACGCGGTGGTTTCCGCGCTTGAAGGCCTGTTGCAGACCGCCCAGGACAAGAAGATCCCGGTGATCGCCGCCGACGGCGAGTCCGTCAAGCGCGGGGCCACCGCCACCTACGGCCTGAACTACGAGAAGCTCGGCGAGCAGACCGCGGCCATGGCAGTGAAGCTTCTCAAGGGCGAGGCCGAGGCGGCAACGATGCCGGTCGAGACCATCACCGAGGTCGAGCTGTACGTGAACACCGGTGCCGCGGAAAAGATCGGGCTGACCTTCCCGGCAGACCTGCTCTCCGAAGCGGCCGAAACCTACAAGTAAACCCGACCGCAAATACGGTCCATCCGGTGGCCGGTCGGCCCGCTCCAACCGGCCACCAACATTTACCCAACTCCCACAACGCTAGGATCCACCCATGGAGACCGCGGTTGAACTAGGCCTGATCTACGCGATCATGGCACTCGGGGTCTACCTGACCTTCCGCATACTCGACTTCCCCGACCTGACCGTCGACGGAAGCTTCACCACCGGCGCGGCCGTCGCGTCCATCTCGATCATCAATGGCGTCAACCCGTTCATTGCCACCGTCTTTGCATTCTTTATCGGCGCCATCGCCGGTGTCATTACCGGTCTGCTGCACACCAAGGGCAAGATCGACGGGCTGCTGGCCGGTATCTTGACCATGATCGCCCTGTATTCCATCAACCTGCGCATCATGGGCAAGGCGAATCTCCCGTTGCTGGGCGAAACCACCGTGCTGAGCTTCCTGCGCGAGAACCAGCTGCTGGGCACCTGGACTTCCATCGGGCTTATGTTCGTCGGCTGCCTGGTCGCGGTGGCGGTCATCGTGTGGTTCCTGCGCACCGACGTCGGCCTGTCCATGCGCGCCACCGGCGACAACGAGGAAATGATCCGCTCCCTCGGCGTGAACACCGACAACCAGAAGATCCTGGGCCTTGCACTCTCCAACGGCATGGTCGGCATTTCCGGCGCGGTCATCGCCCAGTTCCAGGGCTTCGCCGACATCGGCATGGGCATCGGCGTCATCCTGATCGGCCTCGCGTCGGTCATCGTGGGCCAGGCCATCTTCGGCCAGAAGTTCATCTGGATTGCCGCCATTGCCGTCGTCTTCGGTTCGGTGGCCTACCGCCTGGTCATCCAGCTGGCACTGGAGGCCGGACTGGAAGTCAACGACATGAAGCTGATCTCCGCGGTCCTCGTGGTCATCGCCCTGCTCCTGCCGCGCTGGAAGGGATTCGGGAAGTTCGCCAACCGCATCAGCATCCGCAGCAAGTCCATCACCACCGACGACAAAAAGGAGGTGGGCGTCGATGCTTGAGATCACCAGCCTGAACAAGACGTTCTTCCCCGGAACCGTCAATGAGCGCAAGGCGCTGCGCGACATCAACCTGACGCTCACCGACGGCGAGTTCGTCACCGTGATCGGCTCCAACGGCGCCGGCAAGTCCACCGTGCTGAACATGGTCGGCGGCAAGCTGCGTCCCGACACCGGGGCGGTGCACATCGCGGGGAAGGAAGTGACCAAGCTTCCGGACCACGCCCGCGCCAGGTACATCGGCCGCGTCTTCCAGGACCCGATGGCAGGCACCGCGCCGAACATGACCATCGAGGAGAACATGTCCCTCGCCCTGGGCCGCGGCACGTTCCGCGGGCTGGCCTTTGGGGTCACCAAGCGCAAGCGCGAGATGTTCGTCGAGGAACTGCGCTCGCTGGAACTCGGCCTGGAAAACCGGCTCAAGGCCAAGGTCGGGTTGCTCTCCGGCGGCCAGCGCCAGGCGTTGAGCCTGCTCATGGCCACGTTCTCCGGACCGAAGATCCTGCTGCTCGACGAGCACACCGCGGCCCTTGACCCCCAGCGTGCCGCGCTGGTGGCACGCCTGACCGAGGAAATCGTCGTGCGCCACAAGCTGACCACGTTGATGGTCACGCACAACATGGAACAGGCGCTGCGCCTGGGCACCCGGCTGATCATGATGCACGACGGCCAGGTCATCCTGGACCTGGACTCGGAGCAGAAGGCCAAGATGACGGTGCCGGGCCTGCTGCACGAGTTCGAGAAGATCAAGGGCGCCCAGCTCGACGACCGGACCATGCTGCAGTAATCCGGCCGACGCCCCGTCGCCTGCCTCCTCGCGGAGGCGATGCGCCGCCAAGGGAGCGGTGCCGCCACGTCCAGGCGATCCCCAATACCGGGGGAGCGCGGACGCCGGCGGTGCCGCTCCTTTTTGCTGCGCGCCGGCTACTGCAGGGCGGAGGTCAGCCGGGCCAGGTTGTCCAGCACCGTGGAGCGCAGCGGCTGCTTGAGCCATTCCTCCAGCGTCAGCAACCGGCTGACTTCCCGGTAGTCGTCCTCGACCGCGCGCATCTGCGCCACGAAGCCGGCATCGCGCACCAGCATTGAGACCTCCATGTTCAGGCCGAAGGAGCGCATGTCCATGTTGCTGGAACCGATCAGCGCCACATCGTCGTCGATGGTGAAGTGCTTGGCGTGCAGGATGTACGGGGCCGGGTAGAGGTAGATGCGCACCCCGGCGCGCAGTAGCTCCTCGTAGTAGGAGCGCTGCGCATGGTGGACCAGCGCCTGGTCTCCGATCTCGGAGACAAACAGGTCCACCGGGACCCCGCGCGCCACCGCGGAGGTGATCGCATACATCAGCGACTCGTCGGGCACGAAGTACGGCGAGGTGATCACGATGCGCTCTTGGGCGGCGTGGATCAGCCCCAGGAAGAGCCGCAGGTTGTTTTCGCGCTCGAACCCGGGGCCCGAGGGGACCACCTGGGTGAGCATCGTCCCGAACTCCGCGCGGTGGTCGATCAGCGCGCCGCTCAACCTCCCCAGCGAATCCCCGCCGGCCACCAGTTCGGCCCGGCGCACGCCCTCGATGATGACCTCGCCGGTTTCGGAGAACCAGTCGGAGATGAACACCGCGTCCAACGTGGCCACGCCCGGTCCGCGCAGCTCCACGACCAGCTCCTTCCACAACAGCCCGCGCTTGATGTTCTTTTTCACGTTGTAGTCCCGCGAAATCATGTTCAGCGAGCCCATGTAGCCGACGGCCCCGTCGATGACGAGGATCTTGCGGTGGTTGCGCAGGTCCGGGCGCTGGAACCTGCCCTTCAGCGGCTGCAGCGGAAGCATCAGTGCCCAGTGCGCACCCATCGCATCCAGGCGGGCCTTGGTGGCGGCATAGTGCGGCTTGCCGCGCGAGGCCCAGTGGTCAAGCATCACGTTCACCCGCACCCCGCGCCCGATCGCCCGCTGCAGGGCGTCGAAGAAGCCGGCGGTGGTCGCGTCGTCGCTGAGGATGTAGAACTGCACGTGGACGTAGTCGGTGGCCTTCTCGACGGCGTCGGTCATGGCCTGGATGGTCTGTTCGTAGTCACCCAGCAGCCGACCGGAATTTCCCGCCAGCAGGGGCAGGCCGCCGTAGGTGCTGTTCATCTCGACCAGCGAGTTGAACCAGGCCGGGTTGTTCCCGTGGGTTTCATTGTGGCGTTCCTCGGCGCTCACCGCGCGCATGAACGTGGTGATCTCCTCCTGCACCTCGCGGCGCTTTCGCGGCAGCCTCGGCGAGCCGATGACCAGGTAGGCGATGACCCCGAAGTAGGGGATCAGGAAGATGGCCAGCAGCCAGGCCATGCCGGCGGTGGGGCGGCGGTTGCGGGGAACGAAAATCACGGCAAGGACGCGAATGGCCAAATCCAGGACCACCAGCGCGGTCGCCCACCACCAGGCACCAGTAAACATGTATGCAACTTTCCCCGAGTCCGACCGAACATTTCCAAGGTACGCCAGTCGATCCCCGGAACCCGCACTCGACACCGGGACGCGCTGCGGGGCGCACCTGGGCGCAGGACCGGCGGGATGGGACGGGGGGGAATCCGGCGTCAGCCGATGGCCTCGGCCTCGTCGTCGCGCGGGGAGAAGACGACCTCGTTGCCCAGCCCGTTGAAGGTCCTCACCGGGCGGCTGATGTCCCAGTGAGGCCATTCGGCGCTCCCCATGGTGGCAAAACACACCCAGGCCTCGTGCATCGCTGAGGCCAGGGGCTGCGGGGCCTGCCCGCCAACCAGCCCCGTCGCGTCCTGGGTGGCCAGGTTGTCGAAGACGAAGGGCAGCTCGGTGCCGTGTGCAGCGCCCAGGTCCTCCACCGGGCTGTGCCAAGCGAATTCGTACACCTGGGTCTGCCCGCCTGCATAGCGCCGGGCATCGGCCAGCGTGTACATCGGCACCCGCAGCAACTTGTCGGTGGCCAGTGCACCCAGGATCTCGCCCGGGCTTGCACCTGGGCGGTTGCTCCAGAAGAGCCGTTGCGCCTCCTTGGAGATCCCCGCCCTCCGCCTGGCCAGCGCCAGGTGCATCCGGGAGACCTTGGCGCCGCGGCCCGTGGGAACCAGCCACAGGCGCGACTCCTGCGTCGTGGTGCCGATCAGCAGCGGGATGTCGTTTCCGGCACCCGCAAGCATCGCCTGCAGGGGGTCCTCGGGCACCAGCTGCGGCTCGATCGCCAGCCCATAGGCAGGCCCGCCGTTCAGCGGGATCGAGTCCGCGGCCACACGGACCTGGGAGGCCAACAGCTCGGCAGGGGTGCGGGCGGCAAACTCCTCGCGCGTGGCTTCAATGCCCAGGTCCGTGGCGATGCGTTGGGTCAGCCGCCGCGCCCTGCCCATGGGCCAGGCCGAGAGCGGGGCGCTGTGGATGATGGCGCGCGCGAACAGGGACGAGGCGCGGGGGTTGGCCAGCAGGGCGGCCACCAGCGAGCCGCCGGCCGCATGCCCCATGATGGTGACCTGCCCCGGGTCCCCGCCGAAGGAAACGATGTTGGCCCTGAGCCATTCGAGGGCTGCAACGACATCGGCCAGACCCAGGTTCAGCGGCGCATCCTCGAGCACCGAGAAACCCTCGGCGCCCAGCCGGTAGTTTGCCGCGACGAAGACCACCGCGTCCCGGGCGAAGGCGGTGCCGTCGTATCCCGGAAGGGCGTTGGACCCATGCTGCAACGACCCGCCGTGGATCCAGAGCAGCACCGGGCGCAACACCGCGGTGCGCTTGGCGGGGGCAAAGACGTTCACGTTCAGGTACTCGTCGCCGGGGATGACGGCAGTGGGCAGCAGCCGGCCCAGCGCCCCGGGATACGGAACCTGTCCTGCGGTGGGTCCGTAGGAGGTGGCCGCCCGCGTGCCGGTCCACGGGGCCGGGAGCGTGGGAACGGCGAAGCGGTTATTCCCGACGGGCGCGGCGGCATACGGGATTCCCAGGAACCGCTCCACGCCGCCACCGAGAATGCCTTCCACCGGACCGCTGGGCGTGTCTCGGACCAGGGAAACATTGTGTGGATCATTGCCGACGCCCATGAAGACCACCCCCGTACTCAGCGGCACCAATGCCTAGCACCACACTAGCCGGGCAACCGCTCCAACGGCAGGGGTGGGAACGGGAGCGCCGGGGCAGCGCATGGGGCAGAATGTAGCCAGGTCGATGCCCCCGATGCCACCCGCGGGGTCTGCCCGCCGATTCCGCAAGGAGCACCATGGCCAAGATCAAGGGCGCCACCCCCGAGGAGTACCTCGGAAATGTCCCCGTCGAACACCGGCCCCGGGCCAGGGAACTGCACCGGGCCCTGTGCGAGGCGTTGCCGCACGCCAGCGTCCAGATCAAGTGGGGACAGCCCGCCTTCGTGGATGACACCATCCTGGTGGCCTACGCGGTGTTCTCCAAGCACATCAACCTCTACACCACGCCCAGCTCGCGCGACGCGCTCGCCGGGGAACTGGGCGGCTACACCCTGGGCAAGGGCTCGATCCAGCTTCCGCACGACGAGCCGCTCCCGCTCGAACTCATCAGGCTTGTGGCCACGGCCCGGGCGACGGAATTCCGGGAACACCACGTGCGCTGGATGTAGCATCGGGCGCCCGCGCGGGATCCCTGGCCGGGTCCATGGCCCGGAGGCCGGTCGGTGCCGCGGACCACTCGTCCGGAACCTCGTCCGGAGCAGGTTTCAGGGCATAGGCCAGGCCGAGGACCGAGGCGGCAAAGACGGCCAGGGCCGCCAGGGCAACTGCCAGGCGCATGGCCTTGGACCTGCGCGAGCGCGGGATCTGCGACGGGAATCTCATCATGACTCCAAGTCTTCCCGCGTTGGCCGCCATGCGCATCGGGCCCCGGGCCGGACCCGGACCCCGGAATCCGGTACCTGCGTCTGATCCTTCCGGTACCTGCGGGTGAGTCCCAAGCGCGCCGGGCCGTCTACGGTAGGAAGCATGCACAATTGCGTTTCCCGCCCCTGGGCCCGTCGGCGGGCCGGCAATCCTGCCCGGAACCCCGGCCGCCTGCTCGCCCGCCGGGCGCCAGTTGGGGCATCGACGGTGCCGGCCGCGGCTGCGGGGGCACGGTGAGCACCAGGGCCGACGAATTCGAGCCGGTCCGTTGGCGCGGACGCTGGGGGTGGCGTTCCGATGTGACCGCGGCGGCCATTTTCCTGGCGGTTGTGGTGTTCTGCCACGAGTTCCTTCGCCTGGGCTCCTACTCGGGCAACTACCTGAGCGACACCTCGTTCTTCGTGCTGGCCGCCGCCGTGGCCATCGGCTGCGCACGGGTCCTGCCCGGGGTGGCACTCGCGCTGATCTGGGTCGGCACCCTGCTGCAGATGCTCCGCGGGGTCGACGTCGACCTGGCCCAGCTGGCCGCGCTATACGTGGTGGGAATAGCGGCCAGGTACGGCACGCGGCTCTGGGTGTTCTTCTCGGGCCTGTCGATCGCCGCGGGATCGGTGCTGGGCACCGTCTACATCGGCCGGATCGGGTCCTGGGTGTCCGAGCCGCTCTTCCGCGCCATGGAGTCCAATGCCTGGCCGACCAACAACCAGGTCATCGCGGTCTTCGTGGTGGTCGCCTCGATGCTGACGCTGCCGTGGCTGCTGGGGCTGCTGCTGCGGCTCTTCGCCGGAAAGCAGACCGCCGAGCGGGGCTCGGCCCGGGCGCGCGAGGAAGCCGACAGCGCCCTGGAGCTGGCACGGCTGCGCTCGGAAAACGCCGCGCTCGCCCGTGACGTGCACGACGTGGTGGGCCATTCGCTGGCGGTGATCATCGCCCAGGCCGACTCGATCCGCTTCATCCCCGACACCGATGTGGCCCGCATCCGCGAGACGACGGGGACCATCGCCGACGCCGCTCGCCGGTCCCTGGGCGAGGTGCGCCAGGTGCTGTCGCAAACCGCCGAAACCAAGCCCCTCGAGGCCCGGCCCGCCGACGCCAGGCAGGCCACGTCCCCGGCGACGCGCAGCTTGGCGCTGCAAACGGCGCAAATGGGCCTGCTGCCGCCGGCGGTCTCGGAGATCTCGGCCATCCTGGCGAACGTGCGCGGCACCGGATACGAGGTCAGCGAGGAAACGCTGGGGGAGCCGGTGCCGCTGCCGGCGGACATCGTTCCTGCCACCCGGAGGATCATCCAGGAGATGCTTGCCAACGCGCTGCACCACGGCTGTGCCACCACCCCGATCTATGTCAGGCATTACTGGGGCGCCACCAGCTATACGCTGAGCCTGACAAACTATTTCGAGGCGTCCGGCGCCTCGAGGCGCACCGGGACCGGGATCGCGGGCATGCGCCAGCGCCTGGCCAGCCTGTCGGGCACCCTGAGCATCGACACCGAGGACGGGGTGGCCGGCGCCCCCGACCTGTTTACGATTGCCGCAACCTTTCCGATCAACCACGAATGGACCACCCGTTGAACCAACCGCAGATCCGCGTGGCACTGGTCGATGACCAGCAACTCTTCCGTTCCGGCCTGGCGGTGATCATCGGCGCCCAGCCCGACATGGAAGTGGTGGCGCAGGCAGCCGACGGCACCGATGCCCTGGGCGCCATCGCCGCCCATCAGCCCGACGTGGTACTGATGGACGTGCAGATGTCGCCGATGGGCGGGGTCGAGGCCACCCGCAAGATCTTCGAGGACTCAACGGGGCGCTTCGACAAGCTCCCGAAGGTCATCATGCTGACCACCTTCGACTGGGACGAGCATGCCGCCACCGCGATCCGGCACGGGGCCAGCGGGTTCATCCTCAAGGACAGCACGCCCGAATTCGTCTGCGAGTCGATCCGCGCGGTCAACGGCGGCAACGCCGTGATCGCCCCGCAGTCCCTGGCCGCGCTGCTGCGCGACGAGCCGGCACCTGTGCCCGAGGTTCCCGGGCAATACCTGGAGCTGACCGAGCGGGAGCGGGAGGTGTTCGAGGCGGTGGCGCTGGGGCTGACCAACCAGGAGATCTCGGACCGGCTGTTCCTGAGCGGGTCCACGGTCAAGACCCACATCGGGGCGATCCTGCGCAAGCTCGAGCTGCGCGACCGGGTGCAGATCGTGGTGTATTCCTACGAGAACGGCATCCGCCGGTAGAAGGCAGACGTTTCAAGCCCGTGGCAATGTAGTGCGTATCACCTCGTGAAAATGCGGGCTCCAAGCAGCTATGGCTGTATCGTTCATGGAAGCCAATGCACCTTTTCTCAAAGGAGCAGCGGTTAGGCCCCCACAGAGATTCGCCGTCACTGTGGGGGCTGTCTTAATTTCCCGGGAAACTTGGATCGCAGGTCCTGGGCCTTCGCCTGGAAGACCGCGCCCATGCGCTTGTTCCCGACGAGCGAGGCCGCCACAAGGAATTCGGCCACGGCTTCAGGGTCGCGGCCCAGCCTCGCCAGCAATTCCCCGCGCACCCCGGGCAACAGGTGCGAACCTTTCAGGGCACCCTGCTCCGCCAAGTCATCGACGATGCGCAGGGCAGCCTCCGGTCCCTCGGCCATCGAAATCGCGACTGCGCGGTTCAGCTCTACGACAGGTCCCGGAGCAAGGCGGCACAAGGCCCCATAGAGCAGCACAATCCCGTCCCAGTCGGTTTGCTCGACGCTCGGGGCCACCGCATGGCATTCGGCGATGGCCGCCTGGAGTCCGTAGAAGCCGCGTCCGCGCCCCAACGAATCGGCACGTTCCAACGCGCTGCGCCCCCGTATGATCTGGGAGTGGTCCCAGCGGGTACGATCCTGGTCGGCAAGCAGGATCGGGTTGCCGTCCCGGGAGATCCTGGCCGAAAACCGCGAGGCCTGGATCTCCATCAGTGCCACCAAGCTGTGCGCCTCGGGTTCGCGGGGGAGCAGGCCGAGCAGGATTCGGCCCAGGCGCAGCGCCTCATTGGCCAGCTCGCGGCGGATCAAGTCGTTGCCGGCGGTGGCCGCGTAGCCCTCGGTGAACACGAGGTAGATCACTGCCAGCACTGCCGACAGGCGTTCGCCCCACGCCTGGGGTTCCGGGGCCTCAAACGGTATCCGGGCCGCTGCCAGTGTCTTCTTGGCGCGTACGATCCGTTGCTGCACGGTGGCCACGGGCACCAGCATCATCCGGGCAATTTCCTCCGTCCCCAGCCCGCCCACGACGCGCAGCGTCAGCGCGACTTGGGCCTCTCGGGTGAGCACCGGATGGCAGGCGGTGAAGACCAGGCGCAGCACGTCGTCGTCGATGGGCTCCCACGATTCCTCGATCGATTCCCGGAGGTTCCTCGCCATCTCCAGGTGACGCTCATCGAGCCGGGTGCTTCGGCGCCACGCATCGATGGCCTTGCGCTTGGCCACCGCCGTGATCCACGCGCCGGCATTTTTCGGGATCCCCTCGTGCGGCCACTGCGCGAGCGCATCGACCAGCGCTTCCTGGGCAAGGTCCTCTGCGAGCCCCAGGTCTCCCGTCACCTTGGCGAGGGTTGCCACAATGCGCGCACCCTCGATGCGCCAGAGCGCGTCGAGGGTGCGTTGGGTGTCGGGCACGGTTGGCCTTCCGCTGGAGAGGGACTCGGGAGCTACTTCTGTCCGAGGTCCTCGCGCCAGGCTTCTTCCTTTTTGATGTATTCGTTGTCGGCGAAGTCCTCGAAATCGGACATGTCGGTGACCCGGCGGACCTCGAGCTTGCCGCCAACACCCAGTGGTGCCCGGCTTGCCCACTGCACGGCTTCCTCCTTGCTGGAGACCTCGAGGATCCAGAAGCCGTTGAACAGTTCGTGGACTTCGCCGTAGGGGCCGTCGGTGACGATCGGGGTTTCGTCCGAGAAATCGACGACGAAGGCCTCGCTGAGGTCATCGGACAGGCCTTCGCCGGCCAGCAGCACGCCGGCCTTGATGAGGGATTCGTTGTAGGCGCCCATGGCATTGATGATTTCGGTGAAGTCGGCCTTCTCGTAGGCTTCCTTGGCGGCCTCGGTCGAGCGCATGATCAGCATGAATTTCATGGTGTTCTCCTTGGGTTCGGGAAGGCGCGCAAATACGTCCTTCACTCATTACATCGAACGGGAGGCGCCGAAATCGACAGGTGCGTGAAAAAACTTTCAAGAACTTTGGAACCCGTGTGGTTTTGGGTGGGAGGGACACCGGCAACCGGTGAACCGATGGTGGCTTGGCGGCCGGGGATGCGGCTGGCACGGTTGCCGCCGAGGAGGGCTCCGCAGGCGGGGCGAATGAGGGATCCGGCCCAGGCGGGCAACAAGGGTCCGACATGAACTCTTGCCCGATGGGCCGGGCGCCATGGACGCGGTGTCCGGGGCAACAAAAAAGTCGCCATCTCCCGGTCATACCGGGAAACAGCGACTCTTGCAGTGGTGCCCTCGAAAGGATTCGAACCTTCGACCTTCCGCTCCGGAGGCGGACGCTCTATCCCCTGAGCTACGAGGGCGTTGCCGGAAATCAACGACCATTTCCATGGTTTCTGAAACATTTTCCGGCTGGGAACGTAGACGAGCTTAGCAGGTGTGAAGCGGTGAATGACAAATTGGCGTTCCGGCGTTGCGTCGGGGCGCCCAAATGCGCATCTGATGTGTTCGACGTCGCGCCGTCACATCGTCCAATGGCGCCCGCGCCCCCGGTTATCCTTGAGGGGTGACTCCTGAAGAACTCTCCACAGCCATTTCCGCTTGCCTCCGCGACGCAGTCGACGCCGGCCAGATTTCCGTCGACGTGCCCGAGAATGTGCGAGTGGAGCGACCGAAGAGTCGCGAGCACGGGGATTGGGCCACCAACATCGCCCTGCAGTTGGGCAAGAAGGCCGGGATGAACCCGCGCGAATTCGCCCAGGTCCTGGCGACGCGCCTGGCGGAGTCGGCCGGGGTTGCCGGCGTCGAGATCGCCGGTCCCGGCTTCCTGAACATCACCCTCGAGGCAGGTGCCGCCGGCGAGCTGGCCAGGACCATCGTCGAGGCGGGAGTCGAGTACGGCAAGAACGAAGCGCTGGTTGGCCATGAGGTCAACATGGAGTTCGTCTCCGCCAACCCCACCGGCCCGCTGCACATCGGCCACACCCGCTGGGCCGCCCTGGGCGACTCGATCGCCCGCGTGCTCAAGGCGAGCGGAGCGACCGTCACCTCCGAGTACTACATCAACGACGCCGGCAACCAGATGAACATTTTTGCCCTCTCCGTCTACAACCGCCTGCACGGCCTGCCGGTTCCGGAGGGCGGCTACCCGGGTGCCTACATCAAGGAGCTGGCCGATGCCGTGGCCAAGGCCCACCCTGACATCCGCTCGCTCACCCAGGAAGCCGCACTGCCGATCGTCCGCCACGCCGCCTACGTGGCGCAGATGGCCGACATCAAGGAGACCCTGAACGACTTCGGCGTCGAATTCGACGTGTTCTTCTCCGAGCAGGAACTGCACTCCGGCGGCGCCGTCGAGGACGCCGTGGCGCGCCTGCGCGAACAGGGCCACATTGACGACACCGACGGTGCGGTGTGGCTGCGCACCACCGACTTCGGCGACGACAAGGACCGCGTGCTGATCCGCGCCAACGGCGAACCCACGTACTTCGCCGCCGACGCCGCCTACTACCTCTCCAAGAAGGACCGCGGCTTCACCGAGAAGATCTACCTGCTCGGTGCCGACCACCACGGCTACGTCAAGCGCCTGCAGGCCATTGCCGCCTGCGCCGGGGACGACCCGAAGTTCAACATCGAGGTGCTGATCGGCCAGCTGATCTCGGTCAACGGTGCCCGCCTGTCCAAGCGCGCCGGCAACATCATCGAGCTGCGCGACCTCATCGACTGGCTCGGCGCCGATGCGCTGCGCTACTCGCTGGGCCGCTACCCGGCCGATTCGCCGATGACGATCGACCCCGAGCAGCTGAAGAAGAACACCAACGACAACCCGGTGTTCTATGTGCAGTACGCCCACGCCCGTTCCCGCGCCGCCTCCCGCAATGCAGTGGAGAAGGGTGTGGAACGCACCGACTTCGACGCGACGCTGTTGGTCCACGAAACCGAAAACGACCTGCTCGCGGCCCTGGGGCAGTTCCCCTCGGTGGTCGCCCAGGCCGCCACGCACCGCGAACCGCACCGCGTGGCCCGCCACGTCGAGCTGCTCGCCGGCGCCTACCACTCCTGGTACGCGGCCTGCCGCGTGACCCCCGTGGGCGAGGGC
This sequence comes from Paeniglutamicibacter sp., assembly GCF_046714615.1. Classification (NCBI taxonomy): domain Bacteria; kingdom Bacillati; phylum Actinomycetota; class Actinomycetes; order Micrococcales; family Micrococcaceae; genus Paeniglutamicibacter; species Paeniglutamicibacter sp. The sequence continues at coordinate 7,439 of NZ_JBKKAP010000116.1, read as the reverse complement.
GCCGTCGAGCCCATCCACCGCACCCGCCTCTGGCTCAACGACGCCACCACCCAGGTCCTGGCCAACGGCCTCGGCCTCCTGGGTGTTTCGGCACCGGAAAAGATGTAAGGAACCATGACCTCTTCACCACTTGCCCCGGCCTGGCTTTCCCTGCCCGCCGATGTCAACGCGCTGCGCCCGATCGAATGGGCCGAAGGCGTCGCCCGCTCCGAAGCCGGCGAACTCGCCGTCCAGGGCCTCATGGTCAGCGACCTGGCCAAGGAATTCGGCACCCCGCTGTTCGTGCTGGACGAGGACGACTTCCGTGCCCGCGCCCGCGGCTTCAAGCTGGCCTTCGACGCGGCGTTCGCGGACCTGTGCGGCGGCGTGGATGTCTACTACGCCGGCAAGGCATTCTTGAGCACCGAGGTCGCCCGCTGGGTCACCGCCGAGGGCCTGCGCCTTGACACCTGCTCCGGCGGGGAAATGGCAGTGGCCCGCGTGGCCGGCGTGCCGGCGGCCAACCTCTCCCTGCACGGGAACAACAAGTCAGTCACCGAGATCCGCACCGCCCTGGAAGCAGACCTGGGCCGCATCGTCATCGACTCGCTGGACGAGCTTGAGCGCGTGGCCTTGCTCGCACGTGAGACGGGCAAGCGCGCCAACGTGATGCTGCGCCTGACCCCGGGCGTGCACGCCAGCACCCACGAGTTCATCGCCACGGCGCACGAGGACCAGAAGTTTGGCCTTTCGATGATCCCGGTGGGCGACGACGTTTCCCCCGCGGCCGCCGCGGTCAGCTACGCGCTGGCGCACCCGGAACTGAACCTGCTGGGCCTGCACGCGCACATCGGCTCGCAGATCTTCGAGGCCGAGGGCTTCGCGCTGGCCGCGCAGAAGATGCTCGGCTTCCTGGCGCAGATCAAGCAGGACCACGGCGTTGAGTTGCCCGAGCTGGATTTGGGCGGCGGCTACGGCATCGCCTACACCGAGGCCGACGCCCCGCGCGAGCCTGCAGTCCTTGCCGCAGCGATGGCCGAGGTCGTCGGGACCACCGCCGCCGAGCTGGGACTGGCGGTCCCGCGGATCTCCATCGAGCCCGGCCGCGCCATCGCCGGGCCTTCCACCTTCACCCTCTACGAGGCAGGGGTGCGCAAGTCCGTCCAGGTCGAGACCGAGGACGGGACCCTGGTGCCGCGCCGCTATGTCTCGGTGGACGGCGGGATGAGCGACAACGCCCGCCCGGTGCTCTATGACGCGGACTACACCGCGGTGCTGGCCAGCCGTGTGACGGAAAGTGAACCGATTATTTCACGTGTGGTTGGCAAACACTGCGAGTCCGGTGACATAGTCGTACGGGACGTTTACCTGCCCGAGGATGTTGCCGCCGGCGACCTTTTGGCCGTTCCGGGAACCGGTGCCTATTGCTGGGCACTGTCGAGCAACTACAACTACCTGGGCCGTCCCGGCGTGGTGGCAGTGCGCGACGGCGCCGCCCGCGCCATCATCCGCAGGGAAACCGAAGCCGATCTGTTGGCCCGCGATTTGGGAGCATAGTAAAACACGTGAAAACACTGAAGGTGGCCCTGCTTGGCTGCGGCAATGTCGGATCCCAGGTGGCACGCATCCTCCTGAACGATGCGGAAGTGCTGGCCGACCGTGCCGGCGCCAGGCTTGAACTTGCAGGCATCGCCGTGCGCAACCTCGAGACCAAGCGCGACGCGGCAATCCCCGCGGACCTGTTCACCACCGACGCCCACGAGCTGGTCGATAACGCAGACATCGTCATCGAGCTGCTCGGCGGCCTGGAGCCTGCCGGCGAGTTGATCCGCCGGGCCCTGGCCCGCGGCGCCTCCGTCGTCACCGGCAACAAGGCGCTGCTCGCGGCCCGCGGCGCGGAACTCAATGCCCTGGCCTTCGAATCCGGCGCCCAGCTGCGCTACGAGGCCGCAGTCGCCGGGGCCATCCCGATCCTGCGTCCCATCTCCGATTCGCTCTCCGGGGACCGGATCACCAAGATCATGGGCATCGTGAACGGCACCACCAACTTCATCCTCGACGCCATGGACACCACCGGCGCCGCGTTTGACGACGTGCTCGCCGAGGCACAGGCACTGGGCTACGCCGAGGCCGACCCGACCGCCGACGTTGAGGGACACGACGCCGCCGCGAAGGCAACGATCCTTGCCTCGCTGGCCTTCCACACCGATTTTGACCTGGCCGATGTCCACTGCGAGGGGATCACCAAGATCACCGCCTCCGACGTGGCTGCCGCGAAGGAAGCCGGCATGGTCATCAAGCTGCTGGCGATCGCCGAACGCGGCGAGGACGGCATCGGCGTGCGCGTGCACCCGACGCTGCTGCGCCGCACCCACCCGCTGGCCGCCGTCCACGGGGCCTTCAACGCGGTCTTCGTCGAGGCGGAAAACGCCGGCGAGCTGATGTTCTACGGCGCCGGCGCCGGCGGGGCGCCCACCGCCTCCGCCGTCATGGGCGACACCGTTGCCGTGGCCCGGCGCGTGGTCTCCGGCGGTCCGCTGCCGGCCATCGCCACACAGCAGCCGGTCAAGGCCCTCGCGTTCGACGAGATCTCCACCAGCTATTGGATCGGCCTGCGCGTCTCGGACGAGCCCGGCGTGCTTGCCGCGATTGCCGCGATCTTCGCCGACAACGCCGTGTCCATCGAGGCGCTGCGCCAGTCCATCATCGAAGAAAACCACGGCGGGTCGGCCGAGCTGCGCATCGTGACCCACCGTTCCACCGAGTCCTCGCTGGCCGCCGTCGTGGCCGCCGTCGCAGACTTGGATGCCGTCCAAGAAGTAACCTCCGTACTGCGAGTTGAAGGAAACTAAGTGGCCCACCAGTGGCGCGGAGTCATCCGCGAATATGCCGACCGCCTGCCCGTTGACGAAAACACCAAGGTCATCACCTTGGGCGAAGGCGGTACACCCCTGGTGTTCGCCCCGGCCCTGAGCGAGCTCACCGGCTCAAGCGTGTACCTGAAGGTCGAGGGCATGAACCCGACCGGGTCCTTCAAGGACCGCGGCATGACCATGGCGATGACCGCCGCGGTCGCCGCCGGCGCCAAGGCAGTGGTGTGCGCCTCGACCGGAAACACCTCCGCCTCCGCCGCTGCCTACGCGACCCAGGCCGGGCTCAAGTGCGCCGTGCTGGTCCCGGACGGCAAGATCTCCATGGGCAAGCTCTCCCAGGCCATCGCCCACGGCGCCGAGCTCCTGCAGGTCGACGGCAACTTCGACAACTGCCTCGACGTCGCCCGCAAGCTGAGCGAAAACTACCCGGTGTTCCTGGTGAACTCGGTGAACCCGGCCCGCATCGAGGGCCAGAAGACCGGCGCCTTCGAGGTCGTCGATTTCCTGGGCGACGCACCTGACTACCATGTGCTGCCGGTGGGCAACGCGGGCAACATCACCGCCTACTGGAAGGGATACAAGGAGTACTCCTCCGAGTACACCACCCAGGCCGGCGACGTGCTCGCACCCGTGTCCACCAAGACCCCCATCATGTGGGGCTTCCAGGCCGCCGGCGCCGCACCCATCGTGCTGGGCCACCCGGTGACCGAACCCGACACCATCGCCACCGCCATCCGCATTGGCAACCCCGCCTCCTGGAAGCAGGCCGAAGAGGCCCGCGACGAATCCGGCGGAATCATCGACTCGGTGACCGACGAAGAGATCCTCGCGGCACACCGCTGGCTCTCCTCCCGCGAGGGCGTCTTCGTGGAGCCTGGCTCCGCGGCGGGCGTTGCCGGCATCATCAAGCACCACGCCGCGGGCAACGTGCCGGCGGGCAAGAAGATCGTCATCACGGTGACCGGCCACGGCCTGAAGGACCCGGACTGGGCCCTGAAGCGCGAAGACGGTTCCGCAGTCACCCCGACCAAGGTCGAGTTCGACGTCGTGGCAGTGGCCTCGGCGCTCGGCCTGGCCTAGTCCCCGCCCGGAACACGAGGAACCAGCACCTTATGGCGCAGATTCAAGCCGGCCAATCCATTGCCGTGCACGTGCCGGCCACGAGCGCGAACCTTGGCCCCGGCTTCGACGTGCTGGGCCTGGCACTGTCGGTGTGCGACACCCTGGTGGTGCACACCGTGTCCGAGCCCGGCGTCAGCGTGTCCATCACCGGCGAGGGCGCCGAAACGCTCCCCACCGATGAGACGCACCTGATCGCCAAGACGATCCTGGAGCGCTGGGCGGAACTGGGCTTCGAAGCCTGCGGCCTGCGCCTCGAGGCGACGAATAACATCCCGCACGGCCGCGGCATGGGATCCAGCGCCGCGGCCATGGTCAGCGCGCTGGCTGCCGCCAACGCGCTGCTTCCCGCCGACGCGCAGTCGGGCCCGGACGAGATTTTCCAGGCCGCCTCGCGCTGGGAGGGCCACCCGGACAACGTCGCCCCGGCCGTGTACGGCGGGTTGACGCTGTCCTGGACCACCGATGCGGGATTCGGCACGCTGCAAGGGGTCCTGCACGAGGACATTGTCCCGGTCATTGCCATCCCCGACATCGAGCTGTCCACCGCCGCGGCCCGCGGACTGCTGCCGGAGACCGTGCCGCACGCCCTGGCCGCGGCCAACGGGGGACGGGTCGGACTGCTCATCCATGCCCTGGCCCACGAGCCGGCGGCGCTCATGGTCGGAACCGAGGACTTCCTGCACCAGGGGTTCCGGGCCCCGGCCATGGCGCAGAGCGCCGACCTCATTGCCCACCTGCGTTCGGCGGGGCATGCGGCAGTGGTCTCCGGCGCCGGGCCCACGGTACTGGTGCTGTGCGACGGACAGGAAGGCGCGCAAAGGGCCGCCGCCGCGATTTCCGGGTACGCTGCAAGCCACGATGAAACAACCTGGCGTGTCCGGATTGAGTCCGTGCCGCCAACGGGTGTTAGAGTAGAAGTGCTCTAGCACCCGCCTGAAAAGAGTCATCCGCATTCCAATGGATGATTCATTGCGTTTCGTGCAGCCATCAATTCCTTCCCCCCGCCGCGGCGGGCGGATCTTTGGGGATTCGATCACCACAAACCATTTTCGCTGGGCGAGCAGGCACACCCACACCATCCGATTGAAACCGTCAACCATGTTGGTGACTAGATCCATTGGTGTGTCTTACGATCGACCGAAGCACCCGCCTTGTCTCGCTCGGCGGTGCACGGCCGAACCTTTTCCCGCATCTGACGCGGGAACAAGGGCTAGTCAAACGTTGCGGATCTCTCTGATGAGATTCGCCCGACGAGGGGGAAGGAACCTTCGTGACCGAAACCACCAGCCTTACTGCAGGCGTGGAAGAAAACAACGCATCCAAGGGCGGCGGACTTGCCGGCCTAAAACTTGCACAATTGCAGGTGCTTGCGTCCCAGCTGGGTATCACCGGCGGGTCGCGGATGCGCAAGAACGATCTTGTCACCGCGATCTCGAACCACCAGCGTGGCGGTTCCGTGGCCGACCGTGATGCCAAGGCCAAGGCGGAGCCCAAGGCCGAGGCCAAGGGCGAGGCCCCCGCCAAGGCGGAGGCACCGGCAAAGGCAGCCAAGGCCCCGGCACGTGGAGCCGCCAAGTCGGCGACGAAGCAGGCAGAGGCCCCGGCTGCCGAGCCGAAGGCCGACGCCGCACCGGCAACTGCCGAGGCGAAGACCGAACAGCCCGCCACCCGCCGCACCCGCAACCGCCGCGCCGATTCCAGCGGAACCGTTGCCCCGGCCGCCGAGGCACCCGCTGCCGCCGAGCCGAAGGCCGCCGAAGCCGAGACCGAGGCACCGGTGACCGAAGAGCGCGCACCGCGCCGCAACACCCGCAACCGCCGCGCCGAGTCGACAGGCACCTCCGAGGCCCCGGCGGAATCCGCACCGGCCGCCGAGCAGGCATCGGGCGAGACCGCCGAGTCCAACCAGGACGCCAACGAATCCCGCAACGAGCGCGGCGACCGCCCCGAGCGCAACGACCGGAACCGCAACCGCCGGGATCGCAACCGCAACCGCCGCGAGAGCAACAACAACGACCCCGCCGAGTCCACCGCGCCCGCCGAGGTGCAGGAGGAAAAGCAGGTCGAGGCCGTGGCCGCCGACTCGCGCTCGAACGAGAACAAGTCGAACGACCGCTCCGAGGACCGGGGCCGCGAGGGCTCCGAGGACCGAAACGCCAACCGCCGCGAACGCAACCGCGAGCGCAATGAGCGCAACCGCGAACGCAATGCCAGCCGCAACGAGCGCACCGATCGCCAGGACCGCGGCAACGACCGCAACGATCGCACCGATCGCAACAACCGCCGCGGCCGCAACCGCAACCAGCCTGACGTTGATGACACCGAGTTCAGTGACACGGACGTACTCCTGCCGGTTGCCGGCATCCTGGACGTGCTGGATAACTACGCGTTCATCCGCACCTCCGGCTACCTCGCCGGCCCGTCGGACGTCTATGTCACCCTGAACCAGGTCAAGAACTACAACCTGCGCAAGGGCGATGCAGTCGTCGGTGCCATCCGCGCCCCGCGTGAGAACGAGAACGCTTCCTCGCGTGCGAAGTTCAACGCCCTGGTCAAGCTCACCGCGATCAACGGCAAGGCCCCGGAGGAGAACACCAACCGCGTTGACTTCGCCAAGCTGGTCCCGCTGTACCCGACCGAGCGCCTGCGCCTGGAAACCGACCAGAAGCTCATCGGACCCCGCGTCATCGACCTGGTTGCACCGATCGGCAAGGGCCAGCGCGGCCTGATCGTCTCGCCGCCGAAGGCCGGCAAGACGCTGATCCTGCAGTCCATCGCGAACGCCATCACCATCAACAACCCCGAGGTCCACCTCATGATGGTTCTTGTTGACGAGCGTCCCGAAGAAGTCACCGACATGCAGCGCACCGTCAAGGGCGAGGTCATTGCCTCGACCTTCGACCGCCCCGCCGATGACCACACCACCGTGGCCGAGCTCGCCATCGAGCGCGCCAAGCGCCTGGTGGAAATGGGCATGGACGTCGTGGTCCTGCTGGACTCGATGACCCGCCTGGGCCGTGCGTACAACCTGGCCGCCCCGGCCTCGGGCCGCATCCTCTCCGGCGGTGTCGATTCCTCGGCACTGTACCCGCCCAAGCGCTTCTTCGGTGCTGCACGCAACATCGAGAACGGCGGCTCGCTGACCATCCTGGCCACCGCGTTGGTCGAGACCGGCTCGCGGATGGATGAGGTGATCTTCGAGGAGTTCAAGGGCACCGGGAACATGGAGCTCAAGCTGGACCGGAGGCTCGCTGACAAGCGGATCTTCCCGGCTGTGGACGTCGACCCGTCCGGCACCCGCAAGGAAGAGATCCTGATGGGCAAGGACGAGCTGCAGGTCACCTGGAAGCTCCGCCGGGTGCTGCACGCGCTCGACACCCAGCAGGCTCTCGAGCTCCTCCTCGACCGGATGAAGAAGACCAAGAGCAACGCCGAGTTCCTGATGGCGGTCCAGCAGACGATGCC
>NZ_JBKKAP010000115.1:0-5801 GCF_046714615.1 Paeniglutamicibacter sp. | reverse complement strand
GCGCAGCACCTCGCGGGGCAGCGGTGCGCTCTCGCCCTGGCCCAGGCAGATGAAGCGCAACAGGTTGCGCACCGGGTTCCCCTCGGTCCAGCGGAAGTAGATGTGCGGCATCACGCCCGTTTCGTCGCGGATTTCCAGGCAGATCGCGGCGATGGCGGTGGGGACGGAGGGTGCCTCGGCCTGCAGGATCTTGTAGCCGTGACGGGTGGCCCCGGAAACCAAAATGTCCTGGGCGAAGTCGGAGAAGTCCGAGACCCTGATCTCGATGAAGATCACCGGTGCTTCCTCGGGCAGGTGGCTGGCCATCCTGGCATGGGCCAGCTTGTGCCGGTAGCGGGCTGCCGATAGCCGGATGGGCTCGTGGGCGATGATCCGTACCATCGAATCCCGGCTGGAGGAGGCAATGATCTCCAGGGCAGCCGCATCCAGTGAGACCGAGGTGGCACGCAGTTCCGTGGAGCGCCGGAAGCGCGAAATCAACGAGACGACGATGATCCCGGCAATGAATAGCCCGGCAATCCGGATGCCGTCGGGTCGTTCGACGACGTTGGCGCCGGTGGTGTAGATGAAGATGACCGAAGTGATTCCGAAGCCAATGGTCCGCCACCGCTGGCCCTGGCGCTTGGCGGAGATGGTGACTGCCACCGCGGCCGAGGCCATGAGCACCAGCACGCCGGTGGCGTACGCGGCGCCCTGGGCGTCGACGCTGGCCTCGAAGGCGATGGTGATGACCACGGCTATGCCAATGAGCACCAGCACCAGGGGGCGGATGGCCCGCGCCCACTCCGGGGCCATGCCAAAGCGCGGCAGGTAGCGGGGGATGAGGTTGAGCATTCCCGCCAGGGCGGAGGCCCCGGCAAACCACAGGATCAGGATGGTGGACAAGTCGTAGACGCTGCCGAATCCGTCGCCGAGCATCGCGTGGGCCAGGAACGACAGGGCGCGGCCGTTGGCGGCGCCTCCGGGCTGGAATTCCGGGGCGGGAATCAGCAGGGTGGTGACCACCGAGGAGAAAACCAGGAACACGCTCATGGTCAATGCCGCGGTCAGCAGGAGCTTCTTGGCACCGGCGATGCGTCCGCGCGGATTGGCCTCGGTGTCCCCGGCGCCATTTCGGATCTGCGGCATCACTGCCACGCCGGTTTCAAATCCGGACAGGCCCAGGGCCAGCTTGGGGAAAACGATCAGGGCGATGGCAATCATCATCCAGGGGTTTGAATGCGAGGCCGTCAGGTTCAGCCACCAGTGGTCCACGGGGGCGGGGTCGCCCACCAGCGACGCCACCGCAACGGCGATGACGACGAGGTTGAGCAACAGGTAGGTGGCGACCAGGCCAACGGCCAGCCAGATGACTTCATGGAAGCCGCGCAGGAACAATGCCCCAAGCAACAGGATGAGGACCAGCGTAATGATGACTTGTTGCCCGTGGAACCAGTCCGGGGTGAATGGGTTTTCGATGATGTGCGCCGTGGCGTCCGCCGAGGAGAGCGTAATGGTGATCATGAAGTCCGTGGCGGCGAAGCCCAACAGCACCAGGACAAAGAGCTTGCCCTTCCAGTGGGGCAGCAAGCGCTCGAGCATGGAGATCGACCCCTGCCCGTGTGGGGATTCGTCGGCCACGCGGCGATAGACAGGCAGTGCGGCGCACAGGGTGACCGCCACGAGCATGAGTGTGGCCAGCGGCGCCAGGGCCCCGGCCGCCAGCGCGGCAATGGCGGGCTGGTAGCCGAGAGTTGAAAAGTAGTCCAGGCCGGAGAGGCACATGACCTGCCACCAGCGGTGTCCGGTCGGCTTGGTGCCGGGCGATTCGGCCTGTTCCTGACCTGCATCGGTGTCCTTCAGCCACCTCGAAAAGCGCGCTGGACGGGTATTGGATGGTGCGGGCGAAACAGGTCTGGGAAAGCCCGAAATTTTCTTCACGAGTTGGAACGCTACTCCTGCATTGACCGGTCTGGATATACCTGCTGACAAATAGTTTTGGTGATGTGCGCGACAGTACCTACTTTGACATTTCCCCTACGAAAAGCAACCATTTTGTAGCGGCATACGCAGGGAGGTCGTTCCCTGGGTTGCACCCGCCTGCTTAAGGACAATGCTTGTGAGTTCCCTGCCCGAAGATTCCGCCTCGGTTCCTTGGCGACCCAAGCGGCTCTGGGCACCTTGGTGGCTGGCGTTAATCCTGGGTGGAGCCATCGGCGTCACCTTGACATTGCTCTGGGCCTACAGGGCATTTGTGATTCCCGGGGCCATCGCCCTGACCGTGATTATTGTCGTCATCAGCGTTGCCACGATCCTGCGCCGGCAATTCCATCCCGAGGCGCTGGAAGCTCCGATGTCACTGTCCTATTTATTGTGGATGGTGTTGCTGATTTTCCTGGTGGGTCCCATCCAGCTGGTGCTGGTGGCGACGAATCCACAGGAAATCATCGTCAAGGCCCTGGCCCTGTCCGCGGGTATCTCCGTCTGCATCTACGGAGCGGACCGTGCCTTGTTTTCCGGGTTCGCGAGACGCACGGAACCCAGGCAACGGGCCTGACCGGCGGCTTTCCGCAACGGAAAATGTGGGCCGTCAGGTCCGACGCGAAACCTTGGTCCGGGGTCTAATTCACGCGAAGCGCTCGCCCAGGTCGAAGCAGTGTAAAGCAGCATTGTGGAATCCACTGAGGCTCCCCGAGTCTTCATGGTTATCTTCACTCATGTTGTCACCCCGACCCGTGCTCTCTTGGGTGTGGCGCTTTGGCTCGCGAAGCCGGAAACGTTTGGGCTGCAGATTTCCATGGACATTGGGCGATACGCGTGACGTTAAGGACTCTTTGTCGAGCATGAATCCCAAGCAGCTGACCGCTGGCAGGCACATAGCCCGTGTGGGGCACATGGCGGCAGTGTGGTCCATGCTTGACCATGACGCCCAACCCTTAAAATGACGCGGGCACCTTGACTGTTGCGCACACCACAAATAGCATACAGGGCAACGGTTGTTTCATATTGAGCAACAAGGCACGAGCGGCGCTCGGTGCTGCCGGAAACCCTGAGGGAGAAGAACGTGGAAGAACTCCGCATTGAAGAAAACGGAAACATCGGGCCCATCGATGCTTCAAAGATTCCGCGTTTTGCCGGGCTGGGCACCTACGCGAGGCTCCCGCGCATCGACCAGGTCCCTGCCGCCGACATCAAGGTCGTGGGCGTCCCCTTCGACGCAGGTGTCTCCTACCGACCTGGCGCGCGCTTCGGTTCCACGCACATCCGTGAATCCTCCCGGCTGCTGCGCCCCTACAACCCGGCACTGAATGTCTCGCCCTTCGCCCTGACCCAGGTGGTCGACGCCGGGGACATGGCGGTGAACCCGTTCAACATCAACGAGGCCATCGAGACCATCCAGCAAAACGCGTTGGACCTCACCGCCGATGGCTCCACCCTGGTGACCTTGGGTGGGGACCATACGATCGCACTGCCGCTGCTGCGTGCCGCCGCCGAACGTGCGGGAGCCCCGGTGGCCATGCTGCACTTCGATGCACACCTTGACACCTGGGACACCTACTTCGGCGCCGAGTACACCCACGGCACCCCCTTCCGCCGCGCTGTGGAGGAAGGCATCCTCGACACCGAGGCCATCTCCCACGTGGGCACCCGCGGTCCGCTCTACGGCAAGAAGGACTTGGAAGACGACAAGCGCTTCGGCTTCGGCATCGTGACCAGCTCGGATGTCTACTACCAGGGCGTCGCCGAAATCGTGCACAAGCTGCGCGACAGGATCGGCAACCGCCCGCTGTACATCTCGGTGGACATCGACGTGCTGGACCCGGCCCACGCCCCGGGCACCGGAACGCCCGAGGCCGGCGGCATCACCAGCCGCGAGCTGCTGGAGATCATTCGCGGGCTGCGCGGAATGAACATCGTCGGTGCCGACATCGTCGAGGTCGCTCCTGCCTACGACCACGCCGAAATGACGGGCGTCGCCGCCTCCCACGTCGCCTACGACCTGATCTCGCTGATCGCCGACAAGCGCGCCAAAGACAAGGAAAACGCATGAGCCAGCAGGACCAAGACACCATCTCCCGGCGCAACGGCGGAGACCTGGTCATCGAGACCCTCGAGGCGCTCGGCGCCCACACGGTCTTCGGCATCCCCGGCCAGCATGCACTGGGCCTCTTCGACGCGCTCTCGCGCTCGAGGCTGCACTTCGTCTCCTCCCGCGTGGAAAACAACTCCGCCTTCGCCGCCGACGGCTATGCCCGGGCCACCGGCGAGGTCGGGGTGCTCTTCCTGTCCACCGGTCCCGGTGCGCTGACCTCGCTGGCCGGGCTGCAGGAGGCCTACGCCACGAGTGTGCCCATGGTCGTGGTGGCCAGCCAGATCCCGCTGGACGGGCTCGGCGCCCGCCGCAAGGGCATGCTGCACCAGCTCGATGACCAGAAGGCCTCCGCGGCGAACGTCACCAAGTCCCAGCGCACCGTCCACCACGCCTCCGGGATCCCCTCGGCCATCCAGGACGCCTGGGTCGATGCGATCACCGTGCCGCAGGGTCCGGTCTGGGTCGAGGTCCCGCAGGACGTATTGCTGGCACCGGTGCTGGTGCCGCCGGTCATCGATGCGCTGGCCGAGGCCTACGAACATCCGCCCCGCGTCGAGCTCATCGACGAGGCCGTCCGCTGGCTGGCGAAAGCCAGCCGCCCGGTCATCGTTGCCGGGGGAGGGGTGCGCCGGGCCGGGGCCAAGGACGCACTGCTTGCAGTGGCCGAATCCCTGGGAGCTCCGGTGGTGTGCTCGCCCGGCGGCAACGGCGCCTTCCCGTGGAACCACCCGTTGTCCCTGCAGTCCTGGGTCGAGGACCGGCACGTCACCGAGGTCCTGGAGGACGCCGACGTGTTGATCGTGGTGGGCTCTGCGCTCGGCGAGGTCACCAGCAACTACTTCACCCTGGAACCGCGCGGGCACCTGATCCAGATCGATGCCGAGCCGCGCGTGCTCGAATCCAACCGTCCGGCATTGGGCATCCGGGCCGACGCGAAGGCGGCGCTCGAATACCTCGGCGAGGCGCTAGGGCAGCTCGAGGGCGGGGTCGGTGCCGACTGGCACGGGCAAGGCCCCGAAAAGGTCGTTGCCGACACCCTGGCCAAGGTCATGGAAAGGCTCGATTCCCAGGACCTGGCCAAGGAGCGCACCTTCATGGCCGACATCCGCAATGCCGTGCCCGATGACATGCAAACGTTCTGGGACATGACCATTTCCGCCTACTGGGGCTGGAGCTGCTGGGATGCCAAGAGCGGTGAATTCCACTCCGCACAGGGCGCCGGTGGCCTCGGTTTCGGCTTCCCCTCGGCCATCGGCGGGGCGCTGGGGCTGCAGGTCGCGGGCAAGACCCCGGCACAGGCGCGCGTGCTTGCCGTCTCGGGCGACGGGTCTGCCATGTACTCGATTGCCGAGCTGGCCACCGCGAAGCAACACAACGCACCTGTCACCTGGCTGATCGTCGATGACGGAGGCTACGGGATCCTGCGCGAATACATGGTCGGGACCTTCGGCAAGGCCACCGCCACCGAGCTGGCCCGCCCCGACTTTGTGGCGCTGGCCGAATCCTTCGGTGTTCCGGCCCGGTACGTGGAACCGGAAAACGTGGGAGCCGCGCTGGCCGAGTCCTTCGCCGCCGAGGGCCCCAATGTGGTGGTGGTGCAGACGCTGCTGAAGATGTTCGCCCCGACCCACCTGGAGTAGCGGAAACCCGCGCGATCTCGGGCCCGGGGGGGGGGGGGGGGGGGGCGCGGGGGCGGGCGGGCGGGGGTTTTGGGGGCGGGGGCGCGCGG
>NZ_JBKKAP010000114.1:0-5121 GCF_046714615.1 Paeniglutamicibacter sp. | reverse complement strand
CGCCCCCCGGGGGGGGTTGCGCCCCCCTTGCGGTTGCCCCGGGGGGGGGGCCGTAACCGGGGGTTGGGGCCCGCCTCAGCACATCCCGGAGCAATCTCACCAGCACCATCACCCACCAGGAACAAATACATGACAACGATCAACATCAGGGACTTCATTGCCGAGGCGCGGTTCAACCGCTTCCACGCCGGCATGCTGTTCTGGGCCTGCTTCATCATCACCTTCGACATGTACGACTTGATCGTTTACGGTTCCGTCCTGCCGGCGCTGATGAAGGAATGGTCGATGGATCCGCTCCAGGCCGGAGCCATCGGCAGTTACGGCATCTTCGGGATGATGGTCGGCGCGATCCTCTTCGGGATCCTCGCCGACAGGCTTGGGCGCAAGCGCGTGCTGCTGGCCAGCGTCATTCTCTTCTCGCTCGCCTCGGCACTGTGCGGAATCGCCCCCGGACCGCTGGAGTTCTCGCTCCTGCGTTTCCTGGGCGGCCTGGGCATCGGCGGCATCCTGCCCTGCCTGATCGCCATGCTGACGGACTACGCCCCGAAGGGCCGCGCCAACACCTTCATCGCGTTGCTCATGTGCTTCTTCTCCGTGGGCGGCATCCTGGCCGCCTTCGTCTCGATGCTGTTGCTTCCCACGCTAGGCTGGCACGCGGTCTACTTCGTTGCTGCCCTTCCCCTGCTGCTGTTGCCCCTCATGCACAAGTATTTCCTGGACTCCCCCGCCGCGCTCCTGGCCCAGGGCCGCATCAGCGAACTTCGGGCAGCCCTGGCCAAGGTCAACCCGGAGGGCGAGCTTGGGTCGGACGCGGAATTCACCGGCTTCCAGGAGGCAGAAGCCGGCAGCCCCGTGCGCGCGTTGTTCACCCACCGGCGCGCCCTGGGGACCCTGATGATCTGGATCGCGTTCTTCATGTGCCTGCTGATGATCAACGGCGTCTCGATCTGGCTGCCCAAGTTGATGGTCACCGCGGGGTACGCCTTGAATTCGTCGCTGACCTTCATGATCGTGCTGAACGTGGGCGCCATCGCCGGCACCCTGTTGCTGGGCAAGCTCGCGGACAAATGGGGAGTGAAGAAGGTCTTGATCCCGATGTTTGTGGTCTCCGCCCTCTCGCTGACGCTGTTGGGTTTCGGCAACAACATGGCCGTCCTGCTGGTCCTGGTATTCATCACCGGTGCCTGCACCATGGGTGCACAAAACATTTCCTACTCGTTCGTTTCGCAGTACTACCCGTCCTTCATGCGATCGACAGCGATTGGTTTGGCCTCGGGCGTCGGGCGTCTTGGTGCCATTGTCGGCCCGACGTTTGGTGGCGTGCTGTTGACCATGAACTTGCCGGTGGCCATGAACTTCCTCTTCTTCGCCATCCCGGGCCTCTTTGCCGCGTTGGCTTTCACGTTTGTTCCCCTGATGAAGGCGAGGAACACCTCGGACCACGCTGTGCCGGAAACTGCGTCGCAATCCTCCCTGACCGGCGCATAGGGTGGGTGGGGCCGGCACCGCCCCCACCCACACGTTGGACACGTTCCGGCCCGGGCCTGAATGGCCACGGGTTTCGCCCGACGCATTGCTCCCGATCGATCGGGCGCACGGGGGCAAACACGTAGGATGGAAAGTCCGGCGAAGGAGGGGGAAGTCCCTTTCAACTCCAAGCAGCCCGGAAGCCCCGTCCCGCATGACTGGCATGCGCGACCTTGTGGAGATGCATGTCCCCTCGCTGATCGGGACGTAACGACTCAAAGATGGAGGAACAGCATTCATGGCTGGTTTAGGTAAATTCGGCAAGATCGTTGTGTCCGCGGCAAGAAACCCAAAGGTACGAAGCGCGCTTCAAAGCCCCCAGGCCAGACAGGTCGGCGGCAAGCTTGTGAACGGTGCTGCCGATCTGGCCAAGAAGGCGACAAAAGGCAAGCACCAGGACAAGATCCAACGTGCACGCGACGAGGCACTCAAGCACCTCGGTGGCCGCTCCTAGCCGGACCCGCGCAGGGAGAACAGACTTGTCCGGGACCGGCACTTCATCTCCGGGCACTTCGTCCGCAGGGCTGTCGCCAGCCGGCCCGTTACACCACCTCCCGCTCTCTTGCCGATCGAGGATGGTGCGGCCGGGCAACCCTTAGGGGCGACCGGCAGGCGCTTGGCCCGGGCCTGCTCAGTTGGCCGCTTCGGCCGCCCGGCGATAACCGTCCAGCGTGGTGAAGAACGGGGAGGGCTCCAGCGTCGGGTTGCCGGTGTAGCCGATCTCCTTCGCCACCGACTCAAACGGCGAATAGGCCGAATCAGTCACCTGCAGACCCTCATCCAGCGCTCTGGCCGCCGCTGCTGCAACACGGGCCTCGATGTCGATGGCTTCCTGCAGTGCCCGGTGGGCTCCCGCGGCATCCAGTTCAACGTCGTAGGCAATGCCATCGGCACCCTTGTAGGGGTGCCCGAGGTACAGGTGGTTCGGGCGCACCTCGTCGCGCAGGTAGGTCAGGGACGTGCGGTAGGCGGTGGGGTCCTCGTAGCCGGGGAAGCCGTTGGCCGCACCGTGGATCTGGACTGCGTCGCCGACGAAGACCGAGTTCGGTCCGTCCAGTACATACGCCACTGATCCTTCGGTGTGGCCCGGGATGTGGTGAACGGAAACCGTGACGTCCCCGCCCAGGGAGAGGATTTCGCCGCCGGCCACCAGGATGGTCGGTTCCATCTCGCCGGAAATCACGTGGTTGGCGGCCTTCAGCTGGGATTCCACGCCGTCCGGGTCGTTGAGGTATTGCTGGCGCACGTCCACATACTGCTTGACGTGCGCGCGCCTCGAGCGCAGCAGCGGCGCGTCCTTCTCGTGGATGACCACCCTGGCGCGGCGGCCGGTGAGTTCCCAGAGCGCGTAGGCGCCGCCCATGTGGTCAATGTGCCCGTGGGTCAGCAGGATCCAGCGCACATCCTCGATGTTCCGTCCCAGTATTTTGAGCTCCTCCACCATGCCCTCGGCGGGCGAAGAGGCAATCCCGGTGTCGATGATGGCCGGTTCGGGAGCGTCAATGAAGAAGCTGTAGAGACCAAAACGGCCCCAGGGCGATACCAGCGGATGGACGTTCACTTCTTGGCTCATGTAAGAGTTTCTCTCCTGGATTGGCGGGGCGGCGCCCCCATTGTCGAGACTAGTTCACCACCGTGAAGCAAGGACAATGACAGCGTGGTCTTGCACACAGCTACTTTATTATAATAATATGTTCATGTCACGCCCCGCGAAGCGTGCCCGCCAGCAGAACACCTGGCCCACCGACGTTGATAAGGAAGTTGCACACCCCATGACCGATTTCACGACGTTCAATGCCGGCGGCCAGCCGATCGCCATCCGCAAGGACCTGCGCGTCCCGATGCGCGATGGCATCGAACTTGCCGCAGACGCCTACGAGGGAACCGAGCGGAAGCCCCGGCCCGCACTGGTGGCACTGAGCCCCTATGGCAAGGAACTCCAGGCCCTGGCCCTGACCACCCCTCCGCAGCGCCGCCCCTCCCCCATGTGGGATGGCTGCATCGAGGCCGGCGACATCGCCCGCATCGTGTCCGAAGACTACGTCCACGTCATCGGCGACCTGCGCGGCTTCGGCGACTCCGAGGGCGAGCACATCGGCAACTACAACGCCGGCGGCGTTTCCCTGGGCCAGGACGCCTACGACTTCATCGAATGGGTCGCCGCCCAGCCCTGGTGCGACGGCAACGTCGGCATGGTCGGCATCTCCTACTTCGGCTCCATGCAGGTGCTTGCTGCCGCCGAGCGTCCGCCAAGCCTGAAGGCCATCTTCGTCTCCGGCGGCCACTACGACTTCTACGAGACGACCTACCACGGCGGCGTCATGTGGTTCATGCCGCGCGCAGCCCGCGAGGGCCGCGGAGGCGACTCCGGCTGGGCCTTCACCGACGGCGTGAAGTCGCGCATGGTCGAGAAGTACTCCAAGGAAGAACTCAAGGAACTGGTTGCCAAGCGCCTGCAGGACCCGGACGTCGCCGCCTGGCCCAACCTGGTCCACGTGCTGAACTACCCCAAGAACCACGAGGCCTGGTTCGACATCGTGATGAACGAGCTGGACGGCGAGTGGTACGAGGAGCGCAACCCGATCAACCTGGCCAAAAGCATCGACATCCCGGTCTACCTGCAGCTGGACCAAGGCCGCGGCTGGACCCTCGATGGCACCATCGAGCTATTCGATACGCTCAAGGGCCCGAAGAAACTGGACATCGGCCCCTACCCGCCAATGCAGTCGCGTCCCTTCATCGAGGAGCACGACAAGATGTTCCGGTGGTACGACTACTGGATCAAGGGCATCGAGAACGGCGTCATGGACGAACCTGCCGTGAGCGTTTTTGTCGAGGGCTCGCGCGAAACCGTCACGGCCGATTCCTGGCCGCCGAAGGAGATCGAGTACACGAACCTCTACCTGCGTCCGCGCCACAAGCTCTCCACCCAGCCCGAAACCATGGGTGTTGAATATGCAGCCCCCGATGGCTTCTACCAGGCGCCGCTGACCGTGACCGACAAGGTCGAGATCATCAAGTGGGAGACCCCGGTCTTCGAGGAGGCCTGCGAAATGATGGGCACCGGAGCCGCACACATCTTCGCCCAGATCGATGCGGAGGACACCAACTTCATCATGCGGCTGTGGGACTACGCCCCGGGCGGCAAGCGCCAGCTGATCACCACCGGCTACCTCAAGGCCTCGCACAACGAGCTCGACGAGCGGACCACCGAGGGCAACCCGTTCCACCCGCACACCCGATCGGTGCCGGTGGAACCGGGGAAGATCGAGGAGTACGTGTTGCGCCTCTACCCGTTCGCGAACACCTTCATGCCCGGCCACAAGCTGGTGGCGGAGCTTTCCAATGCCGAGCCGCTGAGCGATGAGCACAACTCGCTACTCCCTCCCGATGCCTTCCACCTGCCGGTGGGCCGTCCGGTCACGCACAAGATCTACCGCGATGCCGCCCACCGGTCCCGCCTCGTCTTGCCGTCCACCACGAGCAAGACGGCGGACGCCGCGTCGAAGTAGTCGCTCGGGGGAGCCAAGCGCTTCCCAAACGCCTTGGGCGGGGGCCCCGCGGGGTTGTTATGGGGGGGGGCCCCCAAGTTAT
>NZ_JBKKAP010000113.1:0-15246 GCF_046714615.1 Paeniglutamicibacter sp. | reverse complement strand
CGCCGCGCCCAACGCGTCAGCGTCTCGCGCTCCCCATCCGTCAATTCCAGCGGTACCTTCGGCCTCCCGGTGCTTCCCATGACACCATTTTACAATTAGGAAGCGAATTTCTGGCGCAGGACACTAGAAGTGGTGCGCCAATAGCGCGCCGGCGACAGTCAACATACAGGTGGCCCCGGAAGCGATGGATTGATTTCCATTGCTTCCGGGGCCATGGCTGTTTGTTGGGTGGGCCCAAGGGCTGCTCTGCCACACCCCCAGCACATTCATGAGGCCCGAGAAGAACCGGGCTTGCTCCCGCCAGAAGCCACTTTCTTCGGCTCTACACCTTTGCGCCGCCGGCTTTCCGCGCATCGGCTCAATCCTGGGCGACCGTTCGGCGGATGTCCTTCGCGTAGTCGTCCAACACCATGAGAATGCCCTGGTGTTGCCAGACGCGGTTCCGGCTTCGCCCGGATTTTTCTTGCAGAATCCCGCGGTCGCTGAGGATATCCAATGCGCGGTGGGCCACTGCGTCGTTAATTTCCAGCTGCTCTTTTAGATACCGGGCATTTATGACAGGTTGGCCGATCAGCAAGGGGAGAACTTTCCATGCCGTGGAGTTCGAACGCAACCCTTGCAGACGCGTTCGTGCCTCGTCCACTTGGGCGGCCAGCGAGTCGACCAGCATTTCCCCTGTGGCTGCGGCGTAGATCGACGCATTGACGAAGATACGGATGATTGGCGCGGCATCACCAGCCCGGTAGGCGTCCAAGGCGTCGAAATATCCGGAAGTGTTTCGAAGGATCCCTGCAGATATCGGTGCAGTGGCATGCATGGACAGTTTCTTGTTCCGCAGCATCGACTGGGCCAGGGCGCGGCCGGTGCGGCCATTCCCGTCCACGAAGGGATGGATTGTTTCGAATTGGGCATGGGCGATTGCAATCTGGGCAAGGGCAGGTATGTCCTGGCGATTCATGAATACGACCAGATCGTCAATGGCCGGGACAACCCTAGAGTGCTGAGCGGCAATGAAGGAGGCTCCCAGCGGGCCCGCGGTGTCGGTACCGCCAATCCAGACGAGTTCCTCCCTGAACCTTCCAGCTTCTTCTGCCATATCGATCTGATGGCTGAGCAATTCCTTGTGCATGGCAAGAATGCTGTCACGATCCAGGCGCTCGGAAAGCCGGAGCGCTGCCTCCATGGCACGTACGTTGCCTATGACGGTTAATGCGTTTTGCTTTTCACTCTCGTCGATTTCAGCGAGGGCAAGCTGACGCGCAGAAGTTGAGAGTTGCTCGATCTGACTGCTTGAGGCGCTTTCGGTACGTAACAGGATTGTCGACATGGGACCCAGTTCAGGGCTGTTGGTTGCCAGGCGCAGCAAGGAGTAAAGATCGAATTTCTGCAAGGCCTGAGAGGCTTGTTCCAGCTCGGCGCCGAGCGACGTGTCAATATCGGCTTGCCATGCGGCGATTGACGGGGTGATAGTCGAATCGTATGCGCCGGTTTGGCGTTTGGTTTCGGCGTTTGAAAAAATCTCCGGGTGCCGGGGCCGCCATGAAAGGGTTTCTTGGCCGATGGCAGGTACTGACACGCTTGTATGTGAATTGAGAGGGTCATCAGTCGGTGCCATACTTTTCTCCGATCTGATAGTAGGATTTCATCCTACTATCAGATCGGATCAAAGTGATAGTAAGGCCCATCGTTACTATCACTTTGATCCGATCTTCGAAAATTTAACACGGCTTGCATGGAATCGTTCGGGGCCATGGCCGATTTCTTAACGGTCCGATCAGTCGGATTCCGAATTTGTCGCACGAAAGTGCGCCTCAGCGGTCCTGCGGCTTCGCAGTGTGGGTCGACGATTGAGAACACATCGCGTGAAGTGGAATATGTCAGCTTCCTGACGTTGGGCCGCTGGCGAGGTTGGTAATTCCTCGGCCGTGCCCGGATCGGACGCGTTTATGCCCTCCCCGGGGCAATTTCAATGCTCCCCAGCGTTGTGAACTCTGCCGTGTAACGGGACGCATCGTCCATGGCCACCGCATCGGTGAGGCCGCCGGTCAGGACGATGGATCCCGCCGGAATGAACTTGCCCTGAGCATGCAACGAATTGGCTGCCAGCGCGAGTGCCGCGGCCGGATGACCCTGGACGGCTGATCCTGTCGCACGGTCAACTTCCTGTCCGTCGACTTTGACGATCACCAACTCCGAAACCAGATCGATGTCCGCGGGCTTGACTCCCTCTTCGGAGAAGAGGAAGTACGAGGAGGACGCGTTGTCCGCCACGACGTCGGGCAGGAGGAACCGGAAGTCGGCAAAGCGGCTGTCAATGATCTCGAACCCGGCATGCACCGTCGCGACGGCGGCGAGGGCGCCTTCGATGTCGACGTCCGGGCCCCGAAGGTCCTTTTCCATGATGAAGACGATTTCCGGCTCAACTCGCGGATGAATCAACTTATCGTAGGGGGCGCTCGAGTCGGCAGCAATACGCATGGCGTCGGTGAGCACAGCGGTCAGGGGGCTGTCGATGCCCATGCGCTCCTGCTTGGCCTTTGAGGTCAGCCCGAGCTTGACGCCCGTTACATGCTCGCCGGCCTGCACCCGACGACGGATCAGCTCGTCTTGGATGAGGTACCCCTGTGCAACATCGAGGTCCTCCCAGGTATCGGTGATTGGGGCAACATTGGTACGTTCATTCTCGGCGTCGAGCAGGAACTTGGCTGCGGATTCGATGGTCCAGTTCGTCATTTTTATTGCTTTCGATGGTTCCGTGGCCAGGGCCACGCAGATGAAACCCGGCTTGATTGGATGGTACTTGGTCAGTCGGTGGGTTGGCCCGATTCGGGGCGCTCCATGACGTCGGTTCCCGACAGGACGATGAACACGGCCACGCTTGCCAGTGGATGCAGGCGGCGAAGCTCCACGGGAATCGGGCCGAGCCGAACACCCGGCGCTACCATGGGTCCAGCGAGTGGGTCACGTCGTGAAGCGGCAGCGGGTCAGGGCGAAACCGCCCGCGACCGCTCGATCTTTTTTGGCCAGACCCATGAGGGGCTACCCGCCCATCACCAATCCGTAGGAGGAACCTCGATGCCAATTATCGAAATCAAAGTAGTCAAGGGCCGGGACCGGGAAACGCTGGGTCGATGCATGAAGCGCGTCGCCGAGTGCGTGGCCGAGGAACTCGGGGCTCCGCTGGAGAGCATTCGCGTGATCACGGTGGAAGTCGAACCTGAACTCTTTGCTGTGGGAACCCGGCTCAAGTCGGAGTAGGCATCCGGCCCGCGCAGGCGGGATTCCCATGTGCGACGGCCAGCAATGCGGAGGGCCCGCCGTTCATACAGTCGATGCGCGGCGGGCCCTTGGGCCCATGTGGAAGCTACACCAGCGCCGGGGCGCTCATGATGCCGGCGAAGAAGCCGGCCAGTTCCGTGTGTGCATCCAGCGGCAGCACGTGGGCCACGTACTGGTCGGGGCGAACGACCACGATGGCGCCGTCCGTCCGGTTGATTCCGCGGGCCTCGAAGATGTCGTTCGCGGCGTCCGCGGCGAAGACCTTCTCATAGTCGATGAGCCCCAGCGGCGCCTTGCGCGGGAAGAGGAAGGCCGGCACGTCGCCAGGCTCCACGTCGCGGTGCCCCTGCTGGAGCACCGCACGCACGTCGAAGATCGCGTCCTCGTCGGACCCTGCCGGGGTGAAGGTGCGCACGGGTGAGGAGGGGTCCTGCTCCAGGTAGGCGCAGAATGCCGCAAGACGCGAGTCGGCGGCGTCCGGACGGGCCGCGTCGGCGAATGCGTAGATCCGCCAGCGGCCGTCGGCCAACGCCTGGTGCCCGAGCTCAAGCGGCTTGGCATCGGCAAGCCTGATGACGCCGGAGGAGTGGAAGCGCTCGCCGACCGGGAAGCCGGTGGCCAGGTGCTCGTGGGTGTCTTCCCCGGTGATCATGCTCGGGGAGTAATCGGTGGCGAAGCCTGCGGTGAACCGACCGCCCTGGGTGAAGATGCCCTGGCGCTCGGCGGCGTCCATGCCGCCGAGTTCCGGGTGCGCCGGGTCCTTGGGCTTGGCTGCCATGGCGGTCGACCACTTGAGATCGAAGTCGATCAGTTCCTGGGCGATGACCTGGCGCTCCTGGGAGTAGGTGTCCAGCAGGGATTCGGGGCTGCGGCCCTGCAGCACCGCGGCCAGCTTCCAACCCAGGTTGAAGCCGTCCTGCATGGACACGTTCATGCCCTGGCCGGCCTTGGCGCTGTGCGTGTGGCAGGCGTCCCCGGCGATGAAGGCGCGCGGGGTGCGGGTGCCGCGGTCTTCGGGCAGCACGTCGTCAAACCTGTCGGCGATGCGCTGGCCCACCTCGTAGACGCTCCACCAGGCGATTTCCTTCACGTCCAGCGTGTAGGGGTGCAGGATCTTTTGGGCTGCCTCGATGACGGCGTCGGAGGTGAAGCTGCCGCGGGCCTCGCGGTCGCCGGGCTCAATGTCGCCCAGGTCCACGTAGAGGCGCACCAGGTAGCCGCCCTCGCGCGGGATCAGCAGGATGGAGCCGCCGGAGGCCGACTGGATCGCTGCCTTGAGACGGATGTCCGGGAAGTCGGTGACTGCAAGCATGTCCATCACGCCCCAGGCGTGGTTGCGGGCATCGCCCTGCATCTTGATGCCCAGCGAACGGCGCACATTCGAGCGGGCGCCCTCGCAGCCCACGACGTACTTCGCGGACACGGTGATGTCATGACCCGGCTCCTCGCCCGTGCGGCGGAGCGTCGCGGTGACGGGGTACTCGCCGGTTTCGGCGACGCTGACCTCGATGAGCTCCAAGCCGTAGTCGGGGACCAGTCGGCTGGGGGAGTTGGCCATGTGCTCGAAGAGCATGTCCTGCATGCGGGCCTGGTTGACGATCACGTGGGGGTACTCGGACAGCCCGTCGGCGACGTCCTGGATCCGTCCGGTACGGGCGATCTTGTCCACTGCGGGGCCCCAGAAGGTGGTCTCGTTGACCCAGTAGGCCTCGCGCATCAGGGCCTCGGCGAGCCCGAAGCCGTTGAACATCTCCACGGTGCGGCAGGCGACCCCGTCGGCGTGCCCCAGTTCGAGGGCCCCCTCGCGGCGCTCGATGACGAGCGTGGTGATGTCGGGGAATTCGGCCAGCTGCGCAGCAAGGACCGAGCCGGCGGGGCCGGTGCCGGCGATGAGCACGTCCACCTGTGTGGGGAAGGTGCCCGGGGCACGGAGTCCGGGGGCGGCGCGGCGGATGTCGGGGTCGCCCGGGCGGTAACCGTCCTGGTAGAACTGCATGTTGCTCCTTGGGTTGCTGCGCACGCTCGGGCGCTGTGATCTGGCCTACCAACCGTAGGTCCGGAGGTCCCGGAACCGCGAAGACATTCTGTACAGCAGAATGTTCCCGAGGCCCGGTGTTGCGGCGGAATCCCGCCCCCTGCCCGATTCGTCTAGGCTAAAGACCATGGCCACATTGAGGGAAGCGCAGAAACAAATGACCCGCCGGCGGTTGCTGGAGGAGGGGTTGGCGGCGTTTGCCGAACAGGGATACTCCTCCACCACCATCGATGACATCGCCACCCGGGTCGGCGCCACCCGCGCAACCTTCTACCTGCACTTCGGCTCCAAGGCCGAGCTGGTGCGTGCGCTGGTGGAACGCACCGATGAGATGCTGACCAGCATCGATGACCCGTCGCTGACCGAGGTTGTGGCCTCGGGGGACCGTGCGGCGCTCAAGACCTGGCTGGGGCACAAGTTCGACCAGTGGCCGGACATCAAGGACTACATCATCGTCTCCCACCAGGCGGCGGCGGTGGAGCCAGACATCCAGGAATCGATTGACTCGTGGTTCGACGACGCCATCGGGAACATGCAGGCCGGACTGGATGCGGCCGGACGCTTCGATGAGGGAAGCCGGCGCATCCGCTGCACGATTGCCTTCGGCGAGCTGGAATTCTTCTCCGTCCGCTGGATGCGCCGGGGCTGGCTTGTGGACCGCGACACTGCCCTGGAAACCATGACCGAGTCCTGGCACCACCTGCTCTGCGACGAGGTCTCCGGCTCCTAGCCGACGCCGCCCGCATCGCGTGAATTCTGCCGCCCGGCCATTGGCCGGGCGGTTTTTTGCTGCCCTCGGCAAGGGCCCGGCCCGTGTCTGCCTCCACGCTCCCCGGGCACCGACGCCGTCGCAATGATGCGTTTGTGGCCCAACCCACTAAATTCACTTGACACTCTGTCTTGCCAGATGTCATGCTGTTAGCAATTCCTCGTGAGCCAGGCCA
Source organism: Paeniglutamicibacter sp. (assembly GCF_046714615.1). NCBI lineage: Bacteria > Bacillati > Actinomycetota > Actinomycetes > Micrococcales > Micrococcaceae > Paeniglutamicibacter > Paeniglutamicibacter sp. The sequence continues at coordinate 8,988 of NZ_JBKKAP010000113.1, read as the reverse complement.
CAGTCGATCCGGCTCCGCGTGAGGAGCAGAAAAACTTCTCCGTCCAGCAGGCAGCAACGCCGGCCCCGGACGGACGGCACCCGACCGGCCGCAATTGGGCGCGGCCCCGGCGAGGGCACCGCACCGCCGCCGCCAGGCAGGCGGGTTCCACGCATCCCCAAGGCTTCACCACACCGCAAACCAAGGAGTCACCCCCCCATGAGCCACGATCCGGAGGCCAGCCTGCCGGCGGCCACCCAATCCTCCCCGCCGCCGCAGGTTCCGCCCGCACAGCAGGGGTCCGCCGCCAAGCGCTCGATCCGCGGCACGATGGCCGCCGCCTCGCTGACAGTGATGGTCGCCCAGATCGCCAACGCCCTGCCAGGCGCGCTCAACGGCGAGTTCCAAACCACGTTCAACACCGTGGGTTCGCAGCTGACCTGGATCACCGCGGCCTTCATGGTGCTGGTCGTCGTGTTCGAGTTGACCTTCGGGTTGCTGGGCGACAAGTTCGGCCACCGCAAGCTGGTGATCGGCGGTGCAGCATTCGTGGCCGTCGGCTCCGTGGTGTGCGCGCTGGCGCCCACCGTCCAGCTGATGTGGGTCGGTTCGGCCATCAACGGCCTGGGTGCCGGGGCGATCTTCCCGGCCTCGCTGGCCCTGGTTGCAGCGGTGTCACGCAACATGGGTGAGCGCATCCGCGGCATCGCCATCTGGGCGGGCTTCCTCTCCGCCGGTTCGGCACTTTCCCCGCTGCTCGGCGGCGTCCTGGCCGGGCTCGGCTCCTGGCGCGGCGCCTACGTCGTGGTCGCCGTCGTGTCCCTGGTGGCGCTGGTGCTCACCGCGCTGCTGGCCCGCGAGGCATTTTCCCCCCACGCCCGCTCGCTGGACATCTGGGGCCAGGTCACCTTTGCGGCGGGCCTGATTCTGGTGCTCTTCGGCCTGGTCCAGGGCCCGGAGGCCGGTTGGGGAACCGGCTACGTGCTCGGCTCCCTGGTGATCGGTGCGGTGCTGCTGGCAGTGTTCGTGGCCATCGAGCTGAAGGTCGAATCCCCGCTGCTTGACCTGCGGCTCTTCCGTATCCGCCAGTTCACCGTCTCCTCGCTCGTCGCCGTCGTGGGCATGTTCGCCTTCCTGGGCGCCTGCTTCACCACCAGCATGTGGCTCGGTCCGGTGCAGCACCAGAACCCGCTGTTCCTGGGGCTGCTCTTCCTGCTGCTGCAGGGCCCCGCCTTCGTGCTGATCCCCGTCATCTCCCGCCTGCAGGCGCGCTTCGGCTCCCGCTGGCTGATGACCTTCGGCTTCATCTCCATGGGCGCCGGCGCGCTGATCGCCTCGGGCTTCGACGTGCTGGACCGCGACGTCACCGCCTTCATCCTGCCCTGCCTGCTGGTGGGCCTGGGCTTCGCCTTCACGCTGAGCCCGATGACCGCCATCGCGGTGAACTCGGTGCCGCGCCAGCTGACCGGCATGGCCTCGGCCACCACCAACCTCCTGCGCGATCTCGGCTTCGCCCTGGGCCCGGTGCTGGTCGGCGCCGTGGCCCTCAGCGCGGCCGGAAGCCGCCTGGTGGTCTCCCTGCAGACCTCCAACCTGACCCCGGACCAGCTCGGACCCGCCATGGGAATCGCGGAGGCAGGAGGCCCGATCGCGCTGAATTCCCTGCCCGCGGGCGTCCCCGGAGCTGCCGGCAGTGAATTCGCACTGGCTGCACTGGGCGCCGGCTTTGCCCAGGCCTACTTGGTGGTGGCGATCGCCGCGCTGGCCGCCGCTGCCCTGAGCTACTTCGGCCTCAGGGGCGCCAAGGAACCGGACATGGACGAGGCCGTGCACCAGTCCGCATAGCCTCCGCCCCCCTACCCGTTCCAGCACGCCAGTGGCCGGTTGCCGTTTCCGACGGTGCCCGGCCATTGGCCTGACCGCCCGCGCCCATACCCGATCCGGGTGCGAATCCGCGACGCAGCGCCCATCTCCCGGCGCCCGGGCCGTGGGATAGGCTTGCGCGAGTGACAGTTTCAACCGGCTCCGCCCCGAACCAAACCCCGCCCGGGCTTCCGGCAGTGAAGGGTCCGCGGGAAAAATCCAGCGGTTCCTTGAAGGGCTTCCGGGCCGACATCCAGGGGCTGCGCGCCATCGCCGTGCTGATGGTGATCATCCACCACCTGCGCCCCGGCGCGCTGAGCGGCGGATTCATCGGCGTGGACATGTTCTTCGTGATTTCCGGGTACCTGATCACCGCGCACCTGTTCAGGGAAATGCGCGCCACCGGAACCATCAAGCTTGCAAACTTCTGGGCCCGGCGCATCCGGCGGCTGCTGCCGCTGGCCTTCACGGTGCTGCTGGCCTCCGCGGGACTGGTCTTCGCCTTCATCCCCGCCACCGAGCACGGCACCATGTTCAAGCACATTGCCGCCGCCGGGTTCTACGCGGAGAACTGGGCGCTTGTGGCGGATTCCACCGACTATTCGGCCGCGGGGCAGATGGCCACCGTGGTGCAGCACTACTGGTCGCTCTCGGTGGAGGAACAGTTCTACCTCGCCTGGCCGCTGCTGATCCTGGGCGCCGCGTTCGTGGCGGGCAAAGTGGTGCCGATGCTTCACCGGCGGGGAGGCGCCGGCCGGCGCACCTTCTCCGGCCCCGGAACCCGCCGGCTCTTCCTGGCCGCCATCGGTGCGATCACGCTCCTTTCCTTCGCCTACGGGCTCTGGGTCACCGCGGCCAGTCCGCAGGCCGCCTACTTCGACACCGCGGGTCGCGCCTGGCAATTTGCCGCCGGCGGCCTCGTGGCCCTGCTGTGCGTGAACCGCGAAATCGGCAGGGTACCCGGTGCCCTGTTGGGTTGGAGCGGCCTGGCAGTTCTGCTCGCCGGAGCGCTGCTGATCCCCACCGAGACGCGCTTCCCCGGAACCATGGCCCTGGTCCCGGTGCTGGGGACCGCAGCGGTGCTCGCCGCCGCGGGCACCGAGCGGCCCTGGCTGCGTTGGTTCTCGCACGCCACCTGGCTCTCGATCCGCCCGGTGCGCTGGGTTGGGGACATCAGCTACGGGGCCTACCTGTGGCACTGGCCGCTGATCATCGTCGCCCCGTTCGTGCTGCACGCCGAACCCAAGTGGTACCACGAGGCCGGAATCCTGAGCCTGACCCTGGCCCTGGCCTGGCTCTCCCGGCTGCTGGTCGAGGACCCCTTCCGCTTCGGGGCAGTGCTCAAACCGGTGCGCAACTCAATGATCTTTGCACTGGCCGGAATGCTGGTGCTGGCAGGGGTTTCGTGGGCTGGAACCTCCGCCTCGGCGCAAAGCTCCAACCTGCCGCGCATGGTCGCCACCGACGCCTGCTACGGCGCCGGAACCCTGGCGCACCTCTCCGACTGCCTGCCCGTCGCCTCCGCCTTCGCCCCCTGGCCCTCGGCGGTTGCCGTCTCCCAGCAGGTGCGCAGCCCCTTGTTCCCGGGCTGTGAAACCGACACCCTGCAGGTGGGCGAATCCAGCTGCAGGCTGGGAAACACCACCAACCCGAAGCTGCGCGTTGCCGTGGTGGGGGACTCGCACGCCTCCGCCTGGCTGCCTGCCCTGGTGAAGATCGCCAACGAGCGCGACTGGGAAATCGTCACCCACATTCGCTCCGGCTGCTCGCCCTCGGTGGCGGCGCTCAAGGGCGCCGAAGAGCTCAGCGGCACGGCCGAACGCCTCTGCACCGAATCGGTGCGCGCCCTGGGCCCCGGGCTCGCGGCGGATCGGGACATCGACGCGGTGATCGTCGCCGCGCAGGGCAACAAGAGAACCTGGATTTCCTCCCCGGGCTACGAATTCGCCGACCCTGCCACCGAGGGCTTCACCAGCCTGTGGCAGTCCTGGATCGACGCCGGCAAATCCGTCGCGGTGATCCACGAGGTGCCGCGCCTGGGCAACACGAACGTGCCCACCTGCGTGGCCTCGAACCCCGGGGACCCGCTGGCCTGCGCGGTGAGTCGCAAGCAAGGCCTGTCGATCAGGCAAAACCTGCAGAAGGCGTTGGACAGCGACGCGGCCCCGAAGGGCATCGTGCGGGCTGACCTGACCGATTCCATCTGCTCGACGGAAACCTGCTTCGCCGTCATCGGCTCGCTCATCACCTACTACGACCAGTCCCACCTCTCCCACGACTTCTCCGCCTCCCTGGCACCCCTGCTGGCGAAGGAACTGGAACGGGACCCCGTCTTCTCCACCGGAAGGTAGCGCCCGCGAAGGACCCGTCGCCCCGTCACGGGCAACGGGCCGGCGTCAAGCCGGCGCCGAGGTGAGAATGCCAACGCACGCCCACGCCCGGCAAGGCACGTCCCGCGGCATAAACTGATGCCCATGCCTGCATCCGTGAAAGCCCCCCGCCTGCCCGCCTTCAAGGAACCCGCCACGACCGGTTCCGGGGACCTCACCGGCTTGGAAACGGACGGACGCGCCGAACGCCTGCTCTTCGAATCCGACGACGCGGCAGGGGTGGACCTCGAGGACGCTGTCTTCACCGAATGCATCTTCCGCTCCGTCTCCCTGCAGGGTTCGCCCATGGCCCGGGTGACCTTCGGGGACTGCCGCATCGAGGAGGTCAACGCCCCGGTGCTCGAGTCCCCGGAATCCGGCTGGTGGAACACCGCCGTGGTGGGCGGGCGCATCGGCTCGGCCGAGCTCTACGGCTCCACCTTCCGCTCGGTGAAGTTCGAACGCGCCAAGCTCGGCTACCTGAACCTGCGCCGCGCGAAGATCAAGGACGTGGAATTCCGCGACGTGCACATCGAGGAGCTCGACGCGGGAGGCGCCAACCTGGAGCGGGTCACCTTCATCGACTGCACCATCGACACCCTGGCCCTGAACGGCGCCAAGCTCAAGGACGTCGACCTGCGCGGGGCGCGCCTGCGCACGCTCTCGGGAATCACCGCGCTCAAGGGCGCCACGGTGAGCTTCGAGCAGCTCATGGACCTGGCCCCGATCCTGGCCAACGAACTGGGCCTGCGCGTCCAGTGAGCCGCGTGGGGCGCGGGGAAGTGGCTTCAGAACCTGGCAACGCTCGGTAGGGTTGAAACCATGCACCAGCATCCCGTCCCGTACCCATACGCCCCACCGCCCCGCAAGCGGCAGCCGGTTTTCGACGCCGGGTCCATGCGGCGCGGGGATATGGTGGTGCTGGGGACCTACCTGGTGCTCTTCGTGCTTGGCGCCGGCGGCCTGCTGGCGATGGTCCCCGGGTTCGTCGAGGCCTTCAAGGACCAGGATGCGGCGCAATTCGGCGTGAACCTCATCATCTACGTCGTCGTGTTCACCGGGGCGATGATCATGGGCTTCGAGGCTCTGCGTTCCTCCTTCGCCACGTTCAAGTACCACCCATGGGCCAAGACGCTGATGATCCCCGGCGGCTGGCTGGGGTCCCTGATCGTCAGCACCATCGTGCTGGTTTCCATGGGGAACCCGGTCAAGAGCGAAAACCAGCTGGCCCTGGAGGGCATGACGCGTGCGGTCCCGTTCATCACGATGTTCGTGGTCACCGCGGTCCTGGGCCCGTTCGTGGAGGAGTACATCTTCCGCCACCTGCTCATCGGCAAGCTCAGCCGCAGGCTCAACGTCTGGGTCTGCGTGGCGATCTCGGTGGTGCTCTTCACCTCCCTGCACTTCATCGGCTCCGGCTCCTTCGACCTGACCAGCGCGATCCCCTATACGACGCTGGGGATCATGATGTCAGTCGCCTATGTGCTCACCGGCAAGTCGCTGGCGTACTCCTACGTCCTGCACGTCTTCAACAACGCGGTGGCGCTGATCCTGTCCTACACGCTGCTTCCGCTGTTCCAGCAGTAGAAACCGAACGAAGGACAGTCCCGCACGTGTTTGGCGTTCCCGAAGATCCAGCGCCGTGGCACGGCCACGCCCATGGCAGCCGCGGCTACCGCAAGATGATCCTGGCGCTGTTCGCCGCCGGCGTGGCAACCTTCTCCCAGTTGTACTCGGTCCAGGGCGTGCTGCCGGAACTGGCCCGCGACCTGGCGGTGACCGAGGCAGATGCGGCACTGGCGGTCTCCGCGGCAACCCTGGGCCTGGCGACCTCGGTGCTCTTCTGGTCGCTGCTGGCGGACCGCATGGGGCGGCTGCGCGCCATGACCTTCGCGGTGCTGGCTGCCGTGGCGCTGGGGCTGGCGGTCCCGTTCTCCCCGGGCTTCGAGTGGCTGCTGGCCCTGCGCTTCATCGAGGGGCTGGCCCTGGGCGGGATCCCCGCGGTGGCGTTGGCGTACCTTTCCGAGGAGGTCTCGCCCCTGCATTCGGCGGTTGCCGCCGGCACCTACATCTCCGGGACCACCCTGGGCGGGCTTGCCGGGCGGCTGGTCGCCGGACCGCTGAGCGAATTCGTTTCCTGGCGCCTGGGCACCCTGGTGGTGTCGGTGATGGCAGCCATCGCCGCCGGCGTGTTCATTGCCGTGGCACCCAAGCCGCGGGGTTTCACCCCGGTGCCCTGGCGCAGCCCTGACCGCATCCCCCTGTGGAAAAAGCTGTGGATGAACCTGCGCAAGGGGCCGTTGCTGGTGCTCTATGCGCAGGGTTTCCTGCTCATGGGCGGCTTCGTGGCCGTTTACAACTACCTGGGTTTCCGGCTCGAGGCCGCCCCGTTCCTGATCCCCGCCTCGCTGGCCTCGCTGGTGTTCGTGGCGTACCTGTCCGGCACGTGGTCATCGCGCCGGTCCGGGGCGATGGTGGCGCGCTTTGACCGGCTGCCGGTGCTGCTGGCATCCATCGGGTTGATGGCCGCGGGCCTCGTGGTGACGCTGGCCGATTTCCTGCCAACGATCGTCATCGGGCTGCTGGTGTTCACTGCCGGGTTCTTTGCCGCCCACTCGGTGGCCAGCGGCTGGATTCCGATGCTCGGCGTCGGGGGACGGGCACAGGCCGCCAGCCTGTACAACCTGGCCTACTATTCCGGGTCCTCGCTCTTTGGCTGGGCCATCGGCCTGGCGTTCAACGCAGCCAACTGGCCGGGGTTGGTGCTGGCAGTGGTTTCCCTGTTGGTGCTGGCGGCGCTATTGGCGCTGGGCGGATTGCGCCGGACCCGGATCTGAGGCCAGCGGCGGACGCGGTCGTGGCTGCCTAGAGCAGTTCCAGGAGCCGGGCCTTGTAGGCCTCGAAGGCCGCGACGGTGGGTTCAATGGAGGCGCGGATCAAGCTGCTGGTTTGAGGTGGAGGTCGGGTTCGAATCAGCGAATCCTGGGGAAAACTTGGCCGCGCCCCAGCCCGGTAGTCTGGTGGGGTGAAAGAAGCTGTCGGAAACCAGGTCGTCACCCCCGAATCCTCGCGTGGTTTGGGGCGAACCATCCTGGCACTGGCGGTTCCCGCGCTGGGCGCGCTCATTGCCGAACCGCTCTTCCTGCTGGCCGACATGGCCATCGTCGGCCACCTGGGCATCAATGAACTTGCCGGGGCCGGGCTGGGGACCACTGTCCTGCAGACCGCAGTGGGACTCATGATCTTCCTGGCATATTCCACCACCCCCGCCGTGGCCCGGGCCATCGGTGCGGGCGACCTTGGCAGGGCCATGGCCGCCGGGCGCGACGGGATCTGGCTTGCCGTTGGCCTGGGCGTGATCCTGGGTGTGGCCGGGTTCCTTGGTGCTCCCATGCTGGCAACCGCCATGGGGGCCGAGGGCGAGGTGCGCGGATTCGCGGTCGATTACATCCAATATTCCACTTTTGGCATACCTGCCATGCTGCTGGTGCTCGCCGCGACCGGGGTGCTGCGCGGGATGCAGGACACCAAGACGCCGCTCTATGTGGCAGGGATCGGCTTCGCCGCCAACATTGCGCTGAACTTCATCCTGGTCTACCCGCTGGGCATGTCGGTTGCGGGTGCCGCGCTGGGCACCTCGATCGCCCAGTGGGGGATGGCGGCGGTCTACCTGTGGATGCTGGTTCCGCGGATCCGCAAAGCAGGGCAGTCACTGGCGCCGCACGGGCGGGGGGTGCTGAGCACCGGCCAGGTCGGATCCTGGCTGATGCTGCGCACGCTGTCGCTGCGCGTGGCCTTGCTCGCCACGGTTTGGGTGGCCACCGGCCAGGGTGCGCTCACGCTCGCCGCCCACCAGCTGGTCTTCACCATTTTCACGTTCATGGCCTTCGCGCTGGATGCACTGGCCATTGCCGCGCAGGCGCTGATCGGCAAGGAGTTGGGTGCCGGGCATGCGGGGCGTACGAACCTGCTCACCAGGACCATGTGCCGCTGGGGCGTGTACTTCGGGGTGGCAACCGGCGTGCTGCTGGCGGTCATCGCGCCCTTCGTCGGTGCGTTGTTCACCTCGGATGATGCGGTGCGGCAGGCGACCATGGTCGGGGTCTGGATCCTCGCCGCGTCCCAGCCGGTTTGCGGGCTGGTGTTTGTGCTTGACGGGGTGCTCATCGGCGCGGGGGACGCGCGCTACCTGGCGGTCGCGGGCATGATCAATCTGGCGGCCTATCTGCCGATGCTGTTTGTCATCACGCTCTTCGAGCACCGCGGTGTCTCGGCCGTCACCTGGATCTGGGTGGCGTTCGGCCTGGGCTTCATGCTCGCCCGTGCAGCAACCCTCACGTGGCGGGTGCGCAACGACAAGTGGATGCGCCTGGGGGCCTGAACCGAGGGGAAACTCAGGACCAGAGGCTGCCGGGGTCGGTGAACTGCTGGGCCATGGCGGTGCGGATGGAACGCAGGTGCACGCGCATGGCCTCCTCCGCCGCCCGCGCATCCGCCGCGGCGATGGCGGCGTAGATGGCCTCGTGCTCGGCAAGTTCGGTGGGGGCGCCCATATAGTGCTGCAGTCCCGGAAGCACGTGGTGGGCACGTGCGGTCTCGTCGAAGCACCGCCGCAGGGAATCGGCCAGGCGTGAATTGCGCGAGGCATCCGCTATGGCCTGGTGGAAGTCCTGCGCCGCGTCCATGGCGCCCAGCGGATCGGCGGCGGAGAGCGCGGACTGGGTATCGAGCAGCTGGCGCAGCTCCACGACGAGGTGCTGGGGCAGGAATCCGGCAG